>JBCCRZ010000240.1:0-8420 GCA_039200855.1 Cyanobacteria bacterium P01_D01_bin.44
AATCAGCTCCGGTGAAAGATTCACCAGACGCACATTTAAGACCGCCAGCCCCAGGCCCACCAGCAACAGCAGCAGGGTATAGGGAATATTGCGAAACCAGCTCCAAACCCGCGATAGGGTAGCCACCCCCAGCGACACTGATAGCACCAGCAAAAACTGACGCAGGTTTTCCTCAATGGCCGGATTTTCGAGGGCAGCTTCTGCTGTGAGTAGGAGGTGTTGCACAGTTTGGGTAGGGGGGAGGTAGTGGGTAATGGGGGTGGGTGATGGGAAAGGGCGAAGGGCGAAGGGGGAAAGGCGAAGGGGGGAATACAGCTTTACATATTAAACGGTTCTGCGAAGAGAATAAGTCCTGTATCAGGATTCAAATTCTGTCAAATCGTGATGCTCTTGCCGGATTTGGTTTCCCGTTGATCGATCGAGATGGTGGGTTTAGATTGATCGGGATGTCCTGCCTATTCAGGTAACCCGTAACCCGCCCTACGATACTCTCCCCGTGTTTTTATTCTCCATCTCCCCTGCTCCCCATCTCCCCCATCTCCCTGCTCCCTGGGCAAGGTGACCTTGGCCCCTACCTTCCCATTTCCCCTTCCCCTTTAGCCTTTCCCCAGCTAACCCACCTGCCGAATGGTCTCTGCCTGGGCCAGCAACGACTCGGCAAAGGCGATCGCTTCTTGGTGCGATCGGCCTCCGGCTAGCTGGGCGAGTTCCTCACGGCGGGCGTCGGTATCTAGGGGCATCACCCGCACAACCGTGCGTTCATCCTCCCCTGCTGCATCAGGGGCAGCTTTGCGTTTACTTTTAGGCTGCGTATCGCTAACCACCTGCTTGCCGACTCGGTAGTGGGCATCGGCCATGGCTGCGACCAAGGGTTGGTGGGTGACGCACAGCACCTGATGGCGACGGCTGAGCTGGTAGAGCTTTTCGGCAATGGCCTGGGCGACGCGGCCTGAGACGCCGACATCAATTTCGTCAAAAACCATAGTGCCGATGGGGTCTACCTTTGAGAAGCAGGCTTTGAGGGCCAATAAAAATCGGCTCATTTCGCCCCCCGAGGCAATCTCTGCCAGGGGTTGGAGGGGCTCGCCGGGGTTGGGACTAAAGAGAAATGCGATCGCATTGGCCCCCGTGGCATTCGGAGTCTGGGGCTGAATATCGACCTTAAACTTAACCCGTTCCATGGCCAGGGGTTTTAGCTCAGCGATCAGCTGCTCCTCAAGCTGGTAGGCAGCCTGCTGTCGCAGCTGGGTCAGCTGATCAGCGTCAGAGTCTAGCTGGGTTTGGGCTTTTTGGTAAGCGGTCTCTAAAGCCTCAAGGGATTGGCCGTCTCCATTGAGCACCTCCAGGGCAGCCAAAATTTCTTGGTGATATTCGATCAGCGCTGGCAGCTCTCGGCCATATTTACGGCAAAGCTGTTTGAGCTGCATGATTCGCTGCTCTACTGCCATCAGCCGCTCAGGGTCGGCCTCGATGCCCTCGCCATAGGTGTTGATCAGTCGCCCGGCTTCTTCGACCTGGGCCAGGGCGTCGCCAATCAATGCCAAGACCGGCTCAACCTCCGGGTCAAACCGCTGCATATCGGTGAGAATATTTTCAACTTTGCCCAGCAAGTCGGAGCAAGCCTCCGTTGAACCGTCGCTCTCGTAGAGAATCTGATAAACCTGATAGCTCTGCTTTTGGAGTTCGACGCTGTGGCTAAGGCGCTGCTGCTCTTGCTTGAGGCGCTCTAGTTCTTGCGGATCTTCGATACCGACCTGGCTCAGCTCATGGGCCTGGTACCCAAACAAATCCAGCTGCTCCCGGCGCTGTTGCTCAGCCCGCTGACGTCGCTCTAGGGCTTGGCGGGCGGCGGTCGAGACTTCATAGGCGGCGGCGACGGTTTGACGCTGGGCCAGCACTGGCTCCCCCCCAAACCCATCGAGCCATTCTCGCTGGAGGTCAGCGGAGCCAAGTTGGATCGTCTGCCCCTGGGCTGTCATTTCGATCAGTAATTGCCTTAAAGCCTCGATTTGGGGCTTATTGACCACCACCCCGTTGAGGCGTGAGCGGCTGCGGACAGTGCTTTTACTGCCGGTGTTTTTGCTGCTGGTGCTTTTACTGGCCGTCAGCTCCCGACTGCACACCAGCTCAGCCTCAACCGGGATGTCATGCTGCTGCAGCCACTGGCGTAGGGGCGGATGTACCTCAAACGTCGCCTCAAGGATGGCTTTGCGAGACCCAGTGCGCACCAGACGACCGCTGGCCTTGCCGCCGAGGACCGCATCCAGGGCGTCTAAGATAATCGATTTTCCTGCCCCGGTTTCCCCGGTCAGCACGTTTAAACCCGACTGCAAATCGAGATCAAGCTGGTCAATCAGCGCAAAGTTTTCGATTTTCAGGGAGACTAGCATGACAGATGCCTTAACCTTTGATATTCAGAGATCGAAGCATTGCCTGGGGCCAGGGGTCCGGTTATCCCTAATTTGCGGTCGTTACCCATTTGCGGTTTCATCAAATCGTAACAGCTTAAAGATTCCTTGACTTGAACAGATGACTGAATAAGGTTGTTACAATAGTTTACAAAGGGCGCGACGGGGCCTCTAAATTCCATCCAGTTTGAAAACTTGAGTTTTTCCCAAGGGCAAGCGACAGGTCTGGATGGGCCCAGGGTGTATTTGTTCGGTCTTGGGCGCTGAAAGTATCTATATTGTTGACCTCATCCTATCTAACTGTATGAACTCTGCGGTCTCTTCCCAGCTTAACGATCTCACCCCAACCCCTGGGCAGACCGCTGTCCTCAACGCTACTCCTGATATGGGCAATGCTCCCCAGTCTACCGCGAAGGTTCCGCCGACTTCGTTGGAAGATATTTTGGTCTATGACCCAGCTGCGATCGCAGCCTACTACAGCCGCCGCCCTCTGCAAATTGTGCTGCGTCTGATCGAGATTCTCTGGTTATTTTCAGGCTACGGGCTGGGGCTTTTGTGGGATAAAACGACCCGTCGCAGTCAAAAAAATGAGCTAAGGCGAGCCGTGCAGCTACGGCGCATCTTGACTCAGCTAGGTCCCGCTTATATCAAGGTGGGTCAAGCCCTGTCTACTCGCCCGGATCTCGTGCCACCTTCGTATATGGGTGAGTTGGTCAAGCTACAAGATCAGCTGCCCCCATTTTCAAATGAAACGGCCTATCGCTTCATCACAGAAGAGTTAGGACAGTCCCCCGAGGCTATTTACGACGAACTATCCGCTCATCCCATCGCTGCGGCTTCGCTAGGTCAAGTGTATAAGGGTCGCCTCAAAACCGGCGAAGAAGTGGCGGTTAAGGTACAGCGCCCTGGGCTGGCGCAAAAAATCACCCGCGACATCTATATTTTGCGAGGGATCTCCAAGTGGGCCACGGACAATATTAAGCAAGTCCGCAGCGATCTAGTCAGCATCATGGACGAATTTGGGGCCCGTATCTTTGAGGAAATGGACTATAACCATGAGGCTCAAAATGCAGAGCGCTTTGCCGCGCTTTATGGCTATTTGCCTGAGATCATCGTGCCAGCGGTCTATCCCCAATACACGGGCCGTCGCGTCATGACCATGGAGTGGATCGACGGCATGAAGCTAACCCAGCCCGAAAAGCTCCAGGCCCATGGATTAGACGCTACCTATGTGATTGAAGTGGGGGTGCAGTGTTCGCTCCGTCAACTGCTTGAGCACGGCTTTTTCCACGCAGATCCCCATCCCGGCAATCTATTGGTGACTCCAGAGGGCAAACTGGCCTACCTCGACTTTGGCATGATGTGCGAGGTCGAGCCCTACCAGCGCTACGGTTTGATTGAGGCTATCGTCCACATGGTCAACCGTGATTTTGAGAGCCTGGCTCAAGACTACATCAAGCTCGAATTTTTAGACCTGGATACCGACCTGACCCCCATCATCCCAGCCCTGGCGGAGGTGTTTAATAATGCCTTGGGGGCCTCGGTCGCTGAGCTTAATCTTAAAAGCATGACCGACGAATTTTCGTCCCTGATGTACGAGTATCCGTTCCGGGTACCTGCCTACTATGCGCTAATTATTCGCTCCCTGGTCACCCTGGATGGCATTGCCATTAGCGTTGACCCTGACTTCAAGGTGCTCAGTAAGGCTTATCCCTATGTGTCTAAGCGCTTGCTGACCGACCCGGCCCCCGAGCTGCGTGAGTCCCTGCAGGAGCTGCTCTTCAAGGACGGTAGCTTCCGCTGGAATCGCCTCGAGAATCTGCTCCGCAATGCCCGAGATAGCGATGACTACGACCTTGCCAAGGTGCTCAATCAAACCCTGGAGTTTTTGTTTTCAGAGCGGGGGCAGTATATTCGCGATCGCATCGCCGATGAGCTGGCAAAGGGCCTTGATCACGCAGGCTATCAGGCCTTTAACCAGCTACAGCATTCGGTCAGATCGCGATTAGGCTTTGAGAACGGCGCAGCGACGGTGTCCGCCAAAAAGGACGCACAGGCGGTTTCCGATAGCTGGGAGCACCTTGTCCGCATTCTGAAGATTATCAGGGAGACCAAAGGCTTTGACACCCAGACCCTGGCAATGGTTCTACCCAAAGTCTTATTTAAGCCAGAAACTCATCATATGGGACAGCGAGTCGTTAACCGTTTGGCTCAGCGTGCGGTAGCGCGGCTCATTCGAGAGATTTTACTGAGTCAACAGCCCACAAAGACGACCCCTGCCAGCCTACCGACGGCTGAGCCTCCCAAAGCACTGACATCGGTTGGTCGGCTGGCGGGTTAACGAGGAAAGCGCAATCCATTAGGATTTCCTATAAATAAAGGGCTGTGTATTGCCCAAAGTCTAATCCTTCAAATTTAACTGGTCCGCTTTCTGCTTGATCTCTTGACGCTCAAGCCGAAGCTGATTCTCCAGTTTTCTGACCTCGTCGTATTTGAGTGCAACTTCAGCCTCGCGACGCTCCAACTCCTCACGCTCCAGCCTGAGTTTTTTCTCCAGCTCTTGAATCTCATCCCGGCGGGCCGCGGTTTCAAGGGCACGTCGTCGAGAATCTTGCTCCTTGAGGGTCAGAGACTGACGCCACTGCTCAGCCCGATCGGCCTCTTGCTGCAAAAATTCTGGTGTGATTCCCTGGGTCAAATATTGAGAAACGATTTCTAAAACCCAATCGGTGGCGCTCTCAACCTTGAGAACACTATCTTGGCTATCCAGAGTTAGCAAAACCAAATCACCCTCTCTAAAGGGCTTGGCATCAAGGGTCTCGACGAGCTTCTCGCGAACGGTGTGCTCCCAAAAAAAGTCCGACACTTGGCGAGCCAACAACTTGAGTTTCGCTTCACCCGGTAAAGATTTTTGATAAACCTTGGCCAGGTACTGCATGGGTGGGTCCAGTTTGGATAAGGGTTTAAAGCTCGAGTATACCGTAGTCTAGAATTCTCGTTTCAAGAGAATGCCCCCATAGGCTAATCAACATCTTTATGTGAAATAAGTAATAAGTCCATATCCTTAAGAAAAGAAGTTTTATCAGCGAGGTGTGCCAGAAATTGGATAGGCATATCCGAAAAACTACGGTTAATGTAATTCCAGTAATTAATTCAGTAGGTATATTTGGCCAGGTTTGGTATCCTGCATGTCCGTTCGGGGCGTGGGATTACCTGTATTATCTGGCCGTGTGTTCCTACGGGGTCCGCCCCAAAAACCGTAAAGAACCGCTTCTGTTTGATAAATGAGCCAAGTAATATCTATTCCATTGGGTACCCCGCCGGTACCTAAAGCTCGTGCAGCTGTTCCCGAAAAACCTGAACAGCTCTCTAATCTCTCGAATATTGATCTCGTCGCCCGTTGTCAGCGCCAGCCACACCCAGAGACTACTGCATTTGCCGAGTTGATGAGCCGCTATCGTTCCCATGTGGACAGGCTACTTTATCATCTCGCCCCGGATTGGTCAGATCGGGCCGACTTGGCCCAAGAGGTCTGGATTCGGGTTTATCGAAATGTCAGGCGGCTCAAGGAGCCCGTCAAATTCAAGGGCTGGTTAGGCCGCATTACAACCAATCTATTCTATGATGAGCTGCGCAAGCGCAAGCGCTTCGAGGTGACGGTTTCTTTAGATGCACCTCGTTTATTGAGTGATGGTCAAGTTGACTGGGAGATCGCCTGTGACGGCCCTAGCCCGGTAGATAATATGATGACCCAAGAGTTTTACGACTGCCTGAAAGGCGCGATTTCAGATCTACCCGAAGTTTTCCGGACTACCATTGTACTTCGAGAAATCCAGGGGCTTCCCTATGAGGAAATTTCTGAGATCACGGGTGTGTCGCTCGGCACCGTTAAATCCAGGATTGCAAGAGCCAGGCACCGCCTCCAAGATGACTTACAACGATACCTGGATGGCCAATTTCGAAAATCGTCCTAGATTGCCTGTAAGATGCATGGTCGCCCCGGAGAATCGTCTGGATACTTTCCCAGCAAATTACCGTCCATGATTCGAGTATGATGTTGATTGCAATATTGCTTGAGCCTGTTTGTAATTTGGGTATCTTTAGCAAAGTACTTGTGCATTGCTAGGCGATTCTCTAAAGCGCATAATTTCTAGAACGCATCGTCTCTAGAACGCATAGTCTACAGAGTTTTGACAAAAATATGACATCTAACCTTGACGATATTGCCCATAGGCGGTTTCCCTCTTCTGCAACCGAGGCCCCTACTCACCCAGACCCGGCTGAGTTTGCTTTAGACGCCACCATGCGCGATCGCTTTGAGTTGCTGAGTGCTTACCTAGACGGTGAAGTAACTCCAGGTGAGCGTCGCCAGGTGGCCCGTTGGCTCAGTGAAGACAGTCGAGCCCAGGCGCTCTATCATCGATTACTCTCCCTGAGACAAGCGATGCGAGCCATGCCAATTGAGTCACCAGAGATATCGTCTAACTTTGCGACTGACATTGCCTTTCGTGCGGTCTGCCAGCGGGTCAAGATAGCCTCTCTCGCCATTGCTTGTACGGCATCGGCCATTATTTTAAGCAGCACTAATAGTCTAATGAATCCCCTGTTGCGGCCTCTACAGGGGGTATTTTCTAACTATTCGGGGGCTCCCAACTCCGAAGCGTTGGAAATTGTCCTAGATGAGCCCGCCATTGAGCTCAGGGAAAGTCTAACTCGGCACCTGCATCCAGCTGATGGTGTCGTCCAACCCCCCGCACGGCGTTGAAAACTCAGTGAGCCCTGGCACTTTCAGGGCGAGCTTCAACGGTTTTCCGCTCGGCAGCAAGACATGAGCTTAATTTTCGACGAGTCCTGCACCGACTGTAGCCCAGGGCTATATTTAGATAAGCCTAGGGCTCAATTATCAGACTTCTCGATGTACTTCTTGACCTTATTAAGATCAATATATCGATCGGTTGCATTCCGAAGCTCACGGGCAATCATCCCCTCAGTTGACACAACTGTGATATGGGTGTTTTTGGAACGCAATAGCTCGATAGCGCGCTCAAAATCGCCATCCCCGCTAAATAGGACAACCCGATCATATTGCTCAACGGTGTTGAACATATCTACGACGATTTCGATATCAAGGTTGGCCTTTTGAGAATATCTGCCTGAGTTATCGTCATAATACTCCTTTAGGATTTTGGTCCTAACCGTATATCCCAAACTAATCAGTGCATCTCGAAAACCGCGCTGATCTTGGGGATCTTTGAGGCCGGTATACCAAAAAGCGTTGACGAGGGTCAGATCACTATTTTTTTCATTAATAAAATACTCTAAGACTCGTTTGGGGTCGAAAAACCAGCCGTTTTTTTGCTGGGCGTAAAACATATTATTGCCATCTACAAAAATAGAAAGACGATTTAAGGATCTTATCGACATAAACTTACAAAGAATTGAGTCTTTATAGATACAAATAGAAGTGAAATAGGCTCAGCTGATGCCTCAGCTACTAGGTGAATACCCTCGATTTTAAGCTGGATGCTGGTCAGGATGTCACACTTTAAGCATTAAGTGTTCGACTTTAAGAACAGTGAGTTGAACAACTTCTAGGATTAGCACTGCCTAGATTTGAACCTGAAATTTAGATACAGCCTTGTCCCTTAAGACGAGTGGCCAAACCCAGTTATTCAAGTTACGATTACTGGATGGATGTAGCGCCAAACTTTGACTTCAGGGCAACAAAATGAAATTATCGGTGCAGACTCAACAAAAGTGAAAGACTGCTCAACAAGTGCTACCTTACAGCGTGCATCCCAACTCCCTATCCCAATCTAAACGGCATCCCAATCTAAACGGCCAATTTCTAAACAGTTGACTTAAGTCAGTGAGCAGCCAGGGTGACTTAACAGGAGACGTATGGAAATAAAAACACTAACCTCAGATTTTAAGTTTTAACTTTAGGAACCAAATTCGTTGATAGTTACTCAATGTCTACATATTAAATGTCTACACATTAAAATCAATTCT
>JBCCRZ010000241.1:0-8387 GCA_039200855.1 Cyanobacteria bacterium P01_D01_bin.44
CCCCGCTGAGGTCGAGCGTATGCGCGAAGAAGCCGACATGTTTGCGGATGAAGATGAACAGCGTAAAGTCATCGCCGATCTCAAAAATCGGGCCGATACGCTGCTTTATAGCTATGAAGCCACCATGCGCGACAACGCCGACCTGATCGATGCGGCCAAGTCTGCCGAGGCCGCAGAAAACGCCCAGGTATTGCGGGCGGCGATGCAAGACAAAACCATTGAGGTGGAAGAACTCCAGCAGGCCCTGGAGGATTTGCAACAAACCATCTTTGCAATTGGAGCCACCCTCTATCAGCAGGCCAACGAAGAAAACTACGATGTATCGGAAGGGGCTTCTGTCGAAGATGTCTCTGAGACCGTTTCTAACCAGGATGTATCAGCTGAGATCGATCCGTTTAGCGGCATTGGGGAGGACTCAGCCCCTGCGGAAACAGACGCGGCCACAGCTCCCACGGTCGATATGGGCTCGATGGACCAGCCCGAATTTGACCTGGATGCGACGCTCACGGCTGATTATGAAGCGATAGAATAAGCCAGTAACCTGCAACCGAATGCTCTGGTACGGAAATCGCTAATCATTGACGAGTCAAAATTAAGGCAGGGTTCCGTAAAATATGGTGTGTGCTGTTGCATACTGTTTAGATATTTAAGAAATCCACATACTGTAATTCATTAGACTAGACGCTTTATGGCCCGTGATTATTACGAAGTCCTTGGTGTTTCACGCAGTGCTGACCAAGATGAGCTCAAACGTGCCTACCGGCGTCTAGCCCGTAAGTATCACCCGGACGTCAACAAAGATCCGGGAGCTGAAGATACTTTCAAAGAAATTAATCGAGCCTACGAAGTGCTTTCAGAACCTGAGGTACGGGCTCGCTATGATCGGTTTGGCGAAGCGGGTGTCGGCGGCGCTGCGGGGGCACCTGGGTTCCAAGACTTCTCCGACATGGGCGGCTTTGCAGACATCTTTGAAAGCTTTTTTAGCGGGTTCTCAGGGGGGGCCGGTCAGGGTCGCCGTCGGGGACCCATGCGAGGGGATGATCTACGGCTAGATCTGAAGCTTGATTTTACAGAGGCAGTTTTTGGCGGTGAGAAGGAAATCAAAATCAGCCATCTAGAATCCTGTGTCACCTGCAAAGGGTCTGGGGCTAAACCCGGCACTCGGCCCCGGACCTGCTCCACCTGTAGTGGTTCAGGACAGGTGCGTCGCGCCACTCGTACCCCCTTTGGTAGCTTTACCCAGGTATCGGCGTGCCCCACCTGCAACGGCTCAGGAGAAGTTGTCGAAGACCGCTGTGAGGTCTGCGGGGGCAGCGGCCATAAGCAAGAAACTAAAAAGTTAAAAATCACAGTTCCGGCGGGTGTCGATAACGGTACACGACTCCGGGTTTCAAATGAAGGAGATTCTGGCCAGCGCGGTGGCCCGGCGGGTGACCTCTATGTCTATTTGTTTGTCAACGATCATTCAAAATTCAAGCGGGATGGCATCAACATTTTGTCAGGCCTGAAAATTAGCTATCTCCAGGCAATTTTAGGCTGTCAACTTAATGTGGATACGGTAGACGGACCGATTGAGGTTCAAATTCCAGCAGGGACCCAGCCAGGGACCGTACTCACCCTTGAGAATCACGGTGTCCCTCGCCTAGGAAACCCAGTCAGTCGAGGCGATCACCTGCTTACTATTAATGTGGATATTCCGACTCGCCTTAAGACAGAGGAGCGTGAGCTGCTGGTTAAATTGGCTGAAATTCGCGGCGATGAAATTGGCAAGGGTGGTATTGAGGGCTTTTTGGGAGGACTTTTTCGCGGTTAGCCTGGGGCTAATGTCAGTGCAAAAGTAGACACGACGATGGCAGACGCCAAGATTGATCTCAGGGGAACCCCCTGCCCACTTAATTTTGTCAGAACTAAACTCAAGCTCAACCAAATGCAGCCCGGCGCACTCTTAGAGGTTTGGCTGGATGCGGGTGAACCCATGGAGCAGGTCCCCGATAGTCTGAAAATGGAGGGCTATGGCATCGAACAAATTGAGCCCCGACCAGACGACGAATCATTTGCTGTGTTTGTACGGCGTCCCGAGTAATCTCTGGTGAGCGAGGTAGACTGCCACGGAGAGCACGGTTCGGCGGTGAGGCCGCTCTCAGCCTGGGGTGTGGTCACAGCTGGTCAGGCTAATTATTATTGGGTGCGCCTAGAAACTGGAGAGTTCTCAACAAACCCTGTCTCAGCACAGCCCATTTTATGTACCCGACGGGCTCGCTTAAAAAAACTAGGCCAGCAAGTATTGGTGGGCGATCGGGTCCAGGTCGAAGAATTTGACTGGCAAGATCATCGCGGTGCGATCGCAGCCGTCGCCCCCCGGAAGACCGCCCTCGATCGCCCTCCGGTGGCGAACGTCGATCAGATTTTGCTGATGTTTGCCCTCGAGCAACCGACCCTCGACCCACTGCAGTTGAGCCGGTTTTTGGTCAAAGCAGAATCCACTGACATCCCCGTTAGCCTATGCTTGAACAAGCGCGATCTACTCACAGACGCTGAGGTCTTGGACTGGCAGCAACGCCTGCAAGAATGGGGTTATGAGCCTGTGATGACCAGTCTTCTCAAGACAGATCAGCTGGGGCTACTCCGACAGCTCCACGATCGGATTACGGTAGTTGCTGGCCCCTCGGGGGTGGGTAAATCAAGCCTGATCAATCGCCTTATTCCTCAAGGAGATGTGCGCACCAGCGCAGTGTCTGGCAAGCTAGGGCGGGGCCGTCACACGACTCGACACGTTGAGCTATTCGAGCTGCCCGAGACTGGATTCATCGCCGATACGCCCGGCTTTAATCAGCCAGATATTACCTGTACCCCCGAAGCGCTGGGGCACTGTTTCCCAGAAATTCGAACCCGTCTGGCTGAGCGGCCCTGTCAGTTTAGCAACTGTTTACACCGGGATGAGCCCGGCTGCGCGGTCCGGGGCAATTGGGAACGCTATGCGCATTATCTAACCCTGCTAGAAGACACCCTCCAGCATCAGCAGTCCCTTGGGCAGCGCCGAGATACAGAGACGGCTGAAAAGGTCAAGATTGGAGAAGCCGGTCAGGTTCAACACGAACCCAAACTCGAAGCCAAAAAATACCGCCGCGTCTCCCGCCGTAGCCGCAATCAAAACCTGCAGGAGCTGCGCTACGACCTATCAGACGTTGCCGATTTAGAGCGTTTGGATGATGAATTGTTCTAAACAAGCCCTCTCGATGACCACTCGCGACGGAGTGCGCCTCGATGCGGATGTGTATGTGCCCGAGGCGGACGGCCCTTTTCCGGTACTGCTGATGCGGCAGCCCTATGGACGTGCGATCGCATCCACCGTTGTCTATGCCCATCCCGCCTGGTATGCTGCCCACGGCTATATTGTCGTGATTCAAGATGTGCGTGGGCGCGGCACCTCCGAGGGAGCCTTTGATCTCTTTGCCCACGAAGTTGAAGACGGCTACGATAGCGTCGAGTGGGCTGCACAGCTACCCGGCAGCAGCGGCAGCATCGGCATGTATGGCTTTTCTTATCAGGGCATGACCCAGCTGTATGCAGCCCAGGCCCAGCCCACCGCACTGAAGGCCCTGGCTCCCGCAATGGTGGGCTACGACCTTTACCACGACTGGGCCTATGAAAACGGAGCCCTGCGGCTTCAAGCCGGGCTGGGCTGGGCTATTCAGCTAGCGGCAGAAACCGCTCGGCGCAAAGGGGATGAAGTGGCCTTTAATGCCCTGCGAGCGGCGTCTAGAAATCCACCTCTGGACGGGCCTGTCTGTCCAGAGATTCTCCAACAGTATGCACCGGACTCCTTCTGGCATGATTGGCTGGCTCATCCCACTGGCAGTGAGCACTACTGGCGATCGCTTAAGCCCAACTTGACGACGGTAGATCTGCCCATGCTACATGTGGGCGGTTGGTTTGACCCCTATCTAACTGGGGATATCCGGCTATTTAAGGAAATGAGTACCCGCAGTCAGAGTCCACAAGGTCTTCCCCAACATCTATGGATCGGCCCCTGGAGTCATATTCCCTGGAGTCGCAAGGTCGGCGCAGTAGATTTTGGCCCAGCGGCGATGAACCCAATTGATCGTCTCCAGATACGTTGGTTTGATTACTTTCTCAAAGACAGAGACAACGGCCTGCTAGACGCCCCCCCTGTGCATCTTTTTGAAATGGGCACTAACCAATGGCGCAGCTTCGAAACCTGGCCCCAATCTGAGTCCCTAACCTACCACCTCACCAGCAACGGCCTCGCCAGTATGCGAGACGACGACGGACAACTGGTACCAAAATCTAAAATCCCCAATCTAAAATCCCCAATCCCCGACACTTTCGTTCACGACCCCTGGCGACCCGTCCCCGCCCTCGGTGGTCATGTCAGTTTCCCTGCCGGGTCTTTCGAACGTTCTCACATTGATGGACGCAGCGATGTCCTGACTTACACGACGGGGCTATTAGAATCCGATTTATCTATCACAGGAGAGGTGATCGTCATGCTGCAATGTCAGACTGATGCGGTGAGCTATGACCTGTGCGCGGTGCTATCGAGGGTGCAGCCAAACGGCACTGTTTACAACCTGACCCAAGGCTATGGCCGCATTGAGGCGGCAGCAGCAGGTACAGAGACTGTGAAAATTCCCATACAGCCCACCTGTTTCTGCCTCCAAGCAGGGCAGGCCCTCCGGCTGAGTATCAGCGCAGCCTTTTTCCCGGCCTACCCAGTCAACCCCGGGACCGGGGCTCAACCTCAAACGACCTGCTTGATCAACCACAAAATTATCACCGTCACTATCCATACTGGCGAAGGCTCTTTTATTCAGTTGCCAACATAGCAAACGCTAACCGTAGACTTTGTTAAGTCCCCGAAAGCAAACAGAACTAACCATACAATGCGGTTTCTAAACGGTTTGCTAGCCCCTTAATATCTTGCTGACGTGCAATTTCGTTAATCCATGTGGATGGAATGTTATCCACTCCGTAATAAATACCTGCTAAACCTCCGGCCACGGCGGCAGTCGTGTCTGTGTCCTCACCAAGATTTACAGCTTTTAAGACTGCCTCTGGATAAGATCGGGCCGTCAAAAAGCACCAAAGTGCTGCCTCTAGCGTATCGATTACATATCCCTCAGAATTTATGAATGTTGGGTTACTTTTCGAGAAAGCCAAGCCTACATGCCTTAACCCAACCTACGCAGCTTATTAAATCCTCATTCCTTAATCATTTAGCTCAATGCCTTGGGCTTTGAGTGTTGCTTTGAGTGCCCTTAACTCAGCTTCCGCCTGGTCGGCTCGCTGGGCTTCCTGGTCAGCTCGCTGGGCTTCCTGGTCAGCTCGCTGGGCTTCTTGGTCAGCTCGCTCCCTTAGTTCATCGGGAATTAAGAGCTTTGTATCAGTTTCTAGCTCATAGAACTCGATGAGCGTGCCTGCTACTGCTAATCGTAGTCCTAGCACCTGACTGATGCTATCTGGGATAGGTTTGTAGCTATCGTCCTCCAGACGGTAGCCACGCAACTGAGCGGAAATCCATTCACCCTTGGGGTCAAATTGCCAGTATTCAAGGACCCCCATCGATTCATAAAGGTCATATTTGCTGATTTCGTCTTTTTGACGAGTCCCTTTTGAGGTCATTTCAAAAATGACGGCTGGCACCGAGCCCTCTTCCCAGATTTTGTAACTATCCCGTCCACCTGGTTCTACAGCAAAAATTACCATTACATCAGGCGCTACCCGCATATTAGGTAACCCCTGAGCGTAGTACAAAAACTGATTGCCTAAGACAGTGGCGCGCTGACCTTGTAAATACTGCCGCAGAACTTCCAGGGTGACCAATAGCGCATACAGATGGTCGAAGGTTTCCGCCACTGGCGTTCCATCTCCTGTGGGATAGACAATCTGTTTTTGAGTGGGCGTAGAGGCTGTAGCTGTCATAGTATTCTCTGCCCCTAGGGTTAGGTACCTTTGTACTTATCTTATCGATGATTTTAGCGAGATATAACCTAAATCTGCAAAACCCCTTTAGAGCTAGGAATCGCATGGGCACGACGCGGATCAATTTCAGTGGCCATGCGCATAGCCCGGGCAAAAGATTTAAATGTAGCCTCGATAATGTGGTGGGAATTGATGCCGTCAAGCTGGCGAATGTGCAATGTCATCAGACTTTGGTTGACCACGGCGACAAAAAACTCGCGCACCAGCTGGGTATCGTAGGTGCCGACACGCTGAGTAGGGATCTCAAGCCCGTAGCTGAGATGCGGGCGACCCGAAAAATCCAGGGAAACCTGCACCAGCGCCTCATCTAACGGGGCCACAAAATGCCCAAACCGAACAATCCCCTTGCGATCGCCCAGGGCTTTGTGCAGCGCCATCCCCAAGGTAATGCCCACGTCTTCGTTGGTATGGTGGTCGTCGATTTCGAGATCGCCCTGGGCGCGCACATCCAGATCAAACAGCCCGTGGGAGGCAATCTGATGCAGCATGTGGTCCAAAAAAGGGATGCCGGTCTCCGCGTTGCAGCTGCCTTGACCATCCACATTGAGGGTCACCTGGACATCGGTTTCTTTAGTAGTGCGGCTGATCGTGGCGGTGCGGGTAGGGAGAGGGGTGGCGGTAACTGGGCGATCTTGGGTTTGCATGGTTAGGAAAGGCGAAGGGCGAAAGGAAAAAGGCGAAAGGGGAAAAATACCGTAGGGTGGGCAATGCTCACCTGTATTAATTAAATTAAATACGGTCTAAAGCCTGCCGCACGATATCGTCGGTGACATCGCTGCTGACGAAGGCTTCGCCGATGCGTTTGGGGAGTACAAAGCGAACGGTGCCCGACTGAACTTTTTTGTCGCTGCGTAGGGAGACAAGAATATCGTCAATACTAAGCCCCTCGGGGAGTTGGGTGGGCAGTTTGGTCTTTTTGATCAGGGTGAGCTGTCGGTCGGTATCGGATTTGGACCAAAGCCCCATGGCGGCTGCGATCGCACCCGCTGCCACCATCCCAATCGCCACGGCTTCACCATGGTTGACCAGACGATAGCCAGTAAGGCTCTCAACGGCATGGCCGACCGTGTGACCATAGTTCAAAATAGCGCGTAGACCGGCTTCTTTTTCGTCCTGGCTAACCACATCAGCCTTGGCCTGGCAAGAATGGGTCAAAACGGTCTGGAGCAGGTCGTCGCCCATCAGCTTTTGCTGATCAAGTCGCTGAGTATTCTCCAACTGGGTGAATAAGTCCTCGTCCCAAATCACCCCGTATTTGATCACCTCTGCCATGCCCGCCCGAAACTCTCGACCGGGTAGGGTCGCCAGTACCTTGGGGTCGATCAAGACCAGTCGCGGCTGGTGAAACGCGCCAATCAAGTTTTTACCCTGGGGGTGGTTGACGCCGGTCTTGCCGCCAATCGACGCGTCTACCATGGCCAGCAGCGTGGTCGGCACCTGCACCACAGCAATGCCCCGCAGCCAGGTGGAGGCCGCAAAGCCAGTCATGTCGCCAATCACCCCACCGCCCAGGGCCACCATCGCAGAGCTACGCTCTAAGCGATTTTCATAGGCGACATGGTGGATTTTTTCAATCGAGCGCAGGGTTTTGTAGCGTTCCCCGGCGGGCAAAATGCACTGACAGACTTGATACCCTGCCTGGGTCAGGGCTGCGATCGCAGCCTCCCCATAATGCTTAAACACCACGGGGTTTGAGACGAGCAATACTTTCTGCCCAGTCTTAATCAGGGGCGTCTTGCCCCCCGCAAGCCAGGTACCTAAATATTGCAAACCATCGGGCGCAATCTTGACCTCATAAGGATTTTGGGGAATCGGAACGGGAATAACGGTCTTCATTGCGCTTGGGCTAAACCTTGGGCTAAACACGTAAGTTCATCCTATCAAAGTAGCCTTCCTGCATAATCAACTCGCTGTTTAATAGGGTTAGTTTGTAGTTGTCTCGTCCAGCGCTCTAGCCTATCCTACGACGCTCCCCCTACCCCCTATCCCATCAGCCCCTTCACCCATGAATAGTAAGGTACTTCCCATGCGACTCATCCTCCTCGGCGGCCCCGGCTCCGGCAAAGGCACCCAGGCTCAAAAACTCAGCCAGCAGTTTTCGGTGCCTTGGATTTCAACCGGAGAGGTCTTGAGAGCCGAGGTTGACGCGGGCTCTGATTTGGGTAAAAAGGTTGAGACGTTGCTGGCGAGTGGGGAGCTGGTCCCCGATGAAATGATGATTGCCTTTGTCAAGAAGCGGCTACAAGCCGTAGATGCGGCCAAGGGCTGGGTGTTAGATGGTTACCCTCGCACCGCCTTTCAAGCTGAGGAACTGGATTTTTTCTTAGATTCGGTCCAGCAGGCGGTGGATTATGCGGTGTGGCTAGAGGTGCCTGCCCACGTGC
>JBCCRZ010000242.1:0-8353 GCA_039200855.1 Cyanobacteria bacterium P01_D01_bin.44
ACGTGCTAGATGTATCCTCGGGATTTGACCGGGCAGCCACTGTAAATTTGGGAAGACTACAGTAGGGTTTGTCGTTGTGTCACCACGGTGCTTTTCTGTCGAGAGAGGCGTCCGCCAAGTTTGATTCGTGTCTCAACCCATCACTCCAAGGAGTAGACTTCACTGCTTTGAATAACTTCAATAAGAGCCAGACCAGACGGGAGTGGTTCTGGGAAATCAAGGCGCTTCGGCAAGGCCCAGACTATTATTTCTGTGCCACATTTGGGTTAACCGATGCTGCCAAACTTGCGGCCATGGTTTGTCAACAGCTACCTGCTGGCTTTGTCCGCAATACAAGGTTCATCGAGACTGATCGTCAGCAAACGTATGAGATCTATGACCACTATCTTGACGAAAATACCTACGGCAAATGGGTGGAGATGGAAAACGGTGGAGAGCCATGCAATATCTGGTTGTCTGGCTCAATAGAAGTGTGTGGCTATGAGCTTTTTATTTCCAATACGCTAGCTGGTGGTGGGTATGGTGAGACTGATTTGATCGTTGCGATCGCGCAAGCATCTGATTTGACCCTCCGTCAGTGGCGAGTCAGCTATGGGGGGGATGGCTACGCAGGTGGGGAGGCTGCTCACGGTGACAGCGCGGCGGGGCTGCTTGAGTATTTGGGAGTTGTCTAAGGTTCTACAGCTCCCTTTTATAAAAATACTACTATTGTGGTGATGTCAGAGTTTGTCCGCACTGTGGCAGCAAATGGCAACGGCGGCGAGGAAGTTCGAGCCTCATCCAGTGAATAGATTAAGTATTCGCCAGGGGTAGTCTGTTCATCGGGGTTCTTATCTTCCATTAATGATTTGCTGCGCTCACCTGAGCCCCCAACGTATTCCGCTCCCAAAATACATCTTCCGCATAGCCTTGAATAGTTCCGTTGCTGTCTGCAAAAGCAAGGCGCTTTTCCGCTAAGCAGCAGTAGAGTTCGTCTAGCTCCACACCGACATACTGTCGTCCTAGCTTCTTGGCGACAACTGATGTCGTACCTGAGCCCAAAAATGGGTCAAACACGACATCCTCTGTGTTGGAGCTAGCCAGGATAAGTTTGGCCAGTAGTTTTTCGGGTTTTTGGGTAGGATGGTCTGTATTCTCAGGCATTGACCAAAACGGGATTGTCAGATCGGTCCATAAATTAGAAGGGGATGTGAGCCGAAAGTTACCCTTCGCCGTTTTTTGCCAATCTTTAGGAGCCCCGTTGACTTTATATGGGGCAATCACCTTACGCTTGAGTTTGACCGCTTTCACGTTGAAGGTGTAGGTCTTAGACACCGTGCAAAACCAGATATCCTCAGAGGCATTTTTCCAGTTTTTAGTGGAGCCACGTCCTTTTTCTCGCTCCCAGGTGATGCGATTTTGAATCTGGAAGCGATCTTTGATGGCCTCAAAGACGGCGGGGGAAGATTGCCAGTCAGAGCAGATATAAATCGAGGCGGTGGGTTTGAGGATAGGCTCCAGGCGATCCAGGCAATCGCTGAGCCAGGTCGTATAGATGTCGAGTGAGGTCTTCTTAAAACGATTTGAGTTAAAGGTTTTGTTGAGGTTATAGGGCGGGTCAAGGAACAGCAGGTCTACAAAGCCAGTGGGCAGATGATTATAGACCTCGAACAAATCCTGATGAATTGTGCGATTGAGGATGGCTTGTGTTGAGGTGCCCTGGTCTAGTCGAAGCAATCGGCTGCTATAGCTGAGACGTTCTGAGCTGCTAAGGGTGAGGGTTCGATTACGGGGGGCGCGGACCTTGTTTTGCTGGGCCATTTATCTGCTGACAGGCGGGTGACTGGGCTCTCCGACACCGTTATACATGATTTGGTCCAGGCTGCCTAGTTTTGGGACAAAGCAATCGCTTTAAAGATGGCTTCGAATCTGACTTTGGCTTCATAAAATTGAGGAATTTCCCAGTCAGGGATTTTGGGTTGGTCTAACTGGGCGTGATCGAGATAAACCGGATAGCGAACCTCGACTTGCAATGCCTCAACCTGGGGGGATTGGCCATAGTGGCGGGTGATGTGCCCCCCGTTAAAAACTTTGTTGTGTACAACCTGATAGCCTTGTTCAATAAAGGCATCTGCAACAATTGAGGTGAATGCTTCGGCACAACTTTTGCCATTGACATTCCCCAGACAAATATCGTCGGTAATGGGTCCATGAAAACTGTGTAGGTCCAGCAGAAAGACTTTGCCAAACTGCTGAATCTTTTCGTCTAAAAGGCTCTGTAGCTTTTGATGATAAGGCTGATAGTAGTGATTAAGGCGGTCTGCAATCTCTGGCTCGGAGAGTTGTTGCTGGTAGAGTCGCTTGCCATAGGCTGTCTTAGCCGCGATCGGTGATCGCCAAAAGTCTCCAAAGTACGGCTTGGTGAGCGCTCGGTTTAAATCAACCACATAGCGACTGTAGTGTGTTGCCAGGGTCGTGATGCCCAGGTTAGGTAGAAAATCGTAGAGATGGGTAAGATGCCAGTCTTGATGGGGTAAAAAGGTCTGATAGTCGGGCCGCAGCTGTCGCACCATCTCGTCAGTGAGGCGTAGACCGCTGTGGGGTAAGCTTGCGACAATGGGATGAGTGCCCGCAGCATTCTGAACGAGAAATGGCGTTGGCATAGACGTTAAGCAAGACTAGCGGTTGGGGCAGCGCTCGAGGTTATAGGTTTCAGGTTCATCGAGGTCAGGTGAGTCATCATAGCCAATCCAGTCTAACGTTAAAGTGTCAGCTGTTAGAGTCTGGATGCCAAAGGTGAAGGCGTCGGCATAGCGGTCTTCTCCGATTTGAATAAAGCCAGCGTAGGTCATCGTCTCATCCTCTGGTGTCTCGATGTCGCTGGTTAGATAAACCCCTTCATAATTAGAGGTCCAGTTACCGGCCTCATTTTCAAGCAAGGTGTAGCTGCCATCTTCGAAGAAAACTCGACGTAGTGAGTCGCAACCGCCGTCCGGAGCAGCCCATTCCCCCACGATTAGAGAATAGTCAATGGCTGTCTGGGCATTTGTTGTCTGGGCCTGGATGGAGTTTGGAAATAGGGGGGCAATCGCTAAAGTGATCGCTCCACTGAGCGCCGCTCCGTTTACCACAATGGCTACCCCAAAGGAATACTGCAAGGCTTTGTAGTTCATCGTCAGAACACCCTCAGCTAACGTTGGTAGGCCAGGCTAGGACTGACTGCAGCCGTGACGCTACTGCTTCCTATTTTAAGACTTGGCAGGGGCAGTGACTTAGATCTCGCCCCAGCCTGGGTTAAGTTTTTTCATCAGTGGGTTATACGCCTTAAAGTAGGCAATCGACCCGACCTGTCGCAGCAGTGCTTTGGGCTTCGTATCAGCCCCCATGCAGCGCTGACAGATAGGATGGGTAACTTGAAATCGGTCGAATCCTTGTCTGAGGCCGCAGGCAGGTTGCTGCTGATCCAGGATCTCAATTAGAGAATGGTGGTTTAGATTGCCGAGGGGGATCTGTCCGTCATAGTCTTTGCAGCAGGGCACGACGGTACCATCGTAGAGAATGCCGGTCTGGTCAGTCGTGCCGTTGCAGTAGCCAAATTTAGCGGGGATTACCTGATCGCTCTCTACATTGCCCCAGCTGTCGAGGGGAAAGGTTTCTAGGGCGAGTTTGGGGGTTAACTCAATCACCTGCCATCGTCCGGGCTTATGTTGGGCAATGCGGTCTTGGATTATCTGCTCAGAGGGCCGATCCGGATGATCTGCCAGGAGACGATTAGCCCAATGGGTCAGCTCCTGGCGCATTTGAGCTTTACCCTCGACCACGTGCATCTGCTTGTGGGGCACTAAAAACGGATGGGGCGTCGTGTCGAGAAACTTTAGATGGACTCGAGTTGGGGAGCCTTCATCGACCAGATTGGTTTTGACATAGCGGGTGATGCCGTCAAAATATTGGTCGGGCTTCAGCATCGGCGGTGCGCCGCGAATGATAAAGGTCTCTGGGTCTGGTGTTTGCAGCGAAATGGTGACTTTGGGAATGCCTGAGGCGATCAGCTTTTTGATCTGCTCTGGTTTGATGTGAAAGGTACTGCCGTTGGTAGTCAGGTGTGGATTGAGCCCTCGCTCCAGAGCCATGCTGATCGCGTCAAAAATGGGGGGATAAATCAGCGGCTCTCCCATCAGATGAAAGGCAATGATCTTGGCCAGGCGATGCTCGGCAATCTCATCCAAGGCTTTGGTGAGGAGTGCGATATCCATATGCCCCCGCTTGCGCGCCATGATGGCATCGGGGCAAAACTCACACTTAAAGTTGCAGACGTTAGTGACTTCTAGATGAATTCGCTCTAATCGGTAGCCTGAGGCCATAGGGTGCTCCGCAACTTTGAGCTACTCTATCAAGCTGGTTGGGTTAAAGGGTGAGAAGGAGCTGAGAATTTAAGGTTTTACTTTTCTTTGCCTGTTCTTCCCTTTACATATTTATTCAGGTTACATATTTGTTCAGGGGCACCTAAGACTAACTCTACATGAAGCGGCACATATCGAAATCCCCTGTAGTCCCCCTTGGTTCTAGCGAAGCGGCGAGCTTAGCTCGCGGGGACGGCGATAGTTGGGGGTCAAATAATGTGCAGCTTCAAATCCGTTTGGTATGACGCTAGCACCCTTTGTGAAGGTTAAATGTTTTGAACTACCTAATTTTGAATTGAGTATCATATAGCGTGAATAGTAAGACAGGGTGATTAGAATATTTCTTCTATTTACTTGAAATAATCAATAAGATGCTTGTATTTTTTCTAGGTACACTGAGCGGTTGTTTGATTGGCTATTTCTTATCAAGGTTTCGCTTTAGAAAAAAGTCAAAGATAGAAAAACAAGCGAACCAAAAGTTCCTAAAGAAAATTGATGAGAGATTTCAATTAGAAAGAACACGAAATAATGAACTGGAAAGGCAGACGCAAAATATACTCAAGCGGTTTGATCTCGAAAAAAAAGCGCATGCGATTACACAGCAGCTATTGGAAGCGGAAAAAGAGACCTATTTGACTGCACAACAGGAATTTGAAAGGTCAAGGCAAGAAAATGAAGCTGCCTTGAATGAATTGATTGAACAGGAGCGGCATCATAAAAGTGAAAATAGAATTAACGATTTGGTGAACGAAAACCAGCAGCTTAAAACTCAGAAAGATTATCTAGCCTGTGAGAAAGAGAAGATAAAAACAGTCCTTCAGCAATTAGAGTCTCAGTGTGAATCGCAATCAAAGTCAATCGATCAGCTTTCCTGTCAGTTGGAAAAAATACGAGCAGATTTTTTGAATAAGTTTGCGTTGAGTATTACAGTATTGTTGCCTAACTTAATTTTCTTGCGCAGCTCAATTGAGTTAATAGACAGCGATTCTGACAATTTTCCTTCTCTGCTATCTCAGTTAAAGGCGATTAGCGATGGCGATTTCTCTGGTTCTCAAAAAGTTAAGGCTACCAACAATGAATGGCGTGAATGTCGCGTTAAGAGTATTCGGATGATGCGGATCTACTTTCGACAATGTAATTCTGAAAGTTTTCGATATCAGATTCTTATTTCTATTAAGAAGGATAATAAGACACAACATAGAGATTTTGAATGGTTAAAGCGACAATCTAAGTGTTAAATCTCAACTTTCCTAATTGCTCCGACTGGGCTCTAGACGCTTAAATTTTTCCGAAAGATATTTGGGATCGCTTTTAATCCGCCTATTCTAAAGCAATTAATTATTTGAGGGTTGACCTAACCTATGGCATCATCTGACCAACAAACGGTAGAGCGGAGTGTGGCGACACGGGCTGATTTGCTGAGAATTTATGCGGAGCAAGATGCAAGGTTGGGCAGCCCGAACCCTCGATATAAGCAATGTAAGCTGTACTGCGATCGCTATCTAGACGTCCGCGTGCAGTTGGTGGGTACTGATGGATTGAATGATACCGACTGGGACCTCACCATTTTCTGACCGTTGAGTGAGAGTGCTTCTTGGTAGAACGACCGCGTTGCGCTCAAAAATAAATTCGCTGTAATCGGCGAGGTCGTCTATGCCGAGTAGGGTAAGGATGACCTCGGCAGTGAGCCAGACGAGGGTTTTTGCGAAAACTTTTTGGTATTTGCCAGGCATCGTCAGCATTTCGCGGGTGAGCTAAGGGGTTCTGTAGATCTATTAGGACCCACCGCCTCAAGGTTATGCACTCGGGTCAATTTTTAAAGATAACCTTCAACTCTGTTCGTGCCTGTGACACTTTTGCAGTTGGAGGTGCTAACTCATCGGGAATCGGAGATGGGCTTTCTGAAGTGTTCGTTAGCTCATCAGGAGATCCCCCATGCCGCTTCAAGCATTTGCTATTCCATTGCTGACACTGCTGTTAGGTATCGTTTCCTTACTCTTTGATCTTAAAGAAAACTCTAAACATAAGGCGCTGATGCTGGGGCTGATTGTGCTCTCCTTTGCAGGTATTTGTGGGTTTGAGGTGACGTCAAATCTTGAAAATGAAAAGGCTGAACGAGAAGCTCAGACAGAAATTACGGCCCTGACGGAATCGACCAAGCAGTCCTCTGCCTCAATCCAAACTTTGACTGAGAACAATAAGCGATTGTTAGAACTGCTGGAGTCGGTTAAGACGACGACCGATAGTTTTGACGAAGACTTAGAAACGCTGCTAATCCGGCTAGAAGATTTAGGATACTCCCCCGAAAGCGTAGAACGGGTGGTGCAGAGTTTTGAAGCCGAGGCAGCTTTGCAAACTGAGATCCAATTAGACGAAATAGGCCCGCAGCTGAGTGGTCAGACAAAAGTGGATGAACGTCAGCAGCGTGGCATCGCTGTAGAGTATTTTACGAAAGATGTGGATCAGGGGATCGTCAGTTCGCAGCTCAGTGAATTGGGTTTCCAAACTCAGGCCAAAGACCCCATCGTGCCGGATAGGCCAACCAATGCGATTTGGTTTGGGGGTGGGGTGTCTTTAGAAGACGTCCAGTTGGTGGCGCTCACGCTGGTGCGGGCGGGTGTCCAGATTGAGTCGATTCGCCCCTTTGCGGAGGGGGATGGACGGGCTGAGCTAATCCAGGTCGGCACCGATGCCCGGCTTGATGATACGTGTGAAGCCTGGACTGTTGAGTCGATTCAGCAGGCGGAGCGGTTTAGCCGGGCAAATGGCGGTTGTGCAGCAACGTCTGCAGAGGTGGCTCAACAGCTATAATCTGATCGCTTATTGCGGCAGGGGTCTATGCAAAATTTAGACGCGATGGAGTCGGGCTTGGAGGATGCGATCGCATTCCTGCAAGGTCAAGGGACTGCTCCCCCCAAAGATTGTGTCGCTGCCGCCCTGCTGACCGCCGAAAAGCAAGCTAAATGCAATAAAGTTCGCTATCGCTACGACCAACTGCTGGGCACCTGGCAGCTAGGCTTTATCACCGGTACGGTGAAGACTCGCCAAAAGGCCAGTGTGGCCATGGGGGCCGGTCGGTTTATTCCTCGCTTTCTGAAAATTCAACTGACCTATGAGGCCACCGATCTGGACTCGGGCTTAGGGACCGTCAAAAATTCAGTCAGTCTAGGGGCTTTGCGGCTACAGCTGACAGGGCCGACCAAATTCTGGCCTAAGACGAATAGCCTTGCCTTTGACTTTACCCACATTGATGTGAGATTCGGTAGTCTAAAACTTTACGCTCGCCCTGTACGCGGTGGCGCAGACCGCGCAGCGGCTTTCCCGCAGCAAACTCTCAAAGATCAGGCCTTTTTTACCTATTTTTTAGTGACTGACACCTGCATCGCCGCACGAGGCCGCGGTGGCGGTTTAGCCCTGTGGACCTGCGAAGCTCCGTAGGCGAGCATGACCGCTCTAAATACTTCCCCGCGTCTTCGCGTCCCTCGTCTTCCCTACCTTCCCCATCCTCCCCATCTCTCTGATTTCCTTAGTGTCTAACCTTTCCCCTAATTTGGGTTAGTTGCGATCGCACATTCCCCGCTCCTATCTTGGGGATAACGCAAAGCCTTGCCTTTGCATTAACCCAACCTCGCCGCCTATGGTGTAAGACATGCGGGTATCCATACCCATCTACATAAACAGGCATATAGGAATAAGGATTTTAAGATGAAACATTCACTGTGTCGGAGCTTAACCCTCGGACTCGGCCTTTCATTATTATTAGCCGCCTGTGACGGCAGCGGACGTGATACCAGCGGCGACGGCGGCGATCAGTCCGTCACAATTTTGGGCGTCATCGTCGGTGAACAGCAGGCCAAGCTCGAAGCTGCCCTGGCTCCATTTGAAGAAGAAACCGGGATTGACGTTATCTATGAAGGCACAGATGCCTTTGCTACGCTGCTGCCGGTGCGGGTTGAATCAGGCGATGCTCCAGA
>JBCCRZ010000243.1:0-8325 GCA_039200855.1 Cyanobacteria bacterium P01_D01_bin.44
AAATAGGCCTGCACTCGTGTCAAACAAGCCCACAGCTAGGGTACCCCAGATGCCGCAAACCAGGTGGACTGAGGTGGCCCCCACGGGGTCATCGATCTTGATGCTATCAAAGAACCCAACGGAGAAGACAACCAGCACACCGGCTACTAAGCCGATGATGACCGCACCCCAGTAGCCGGCACCCGCACAGCCAGCGGTGATGCCGACGAGGCCAGCCAAGATACCGTTGATGATCATCGACAGGTCAGGCTTGCCGCTCAGCGCCCAAGCGGTAAAGGTGGCAGCAATACCGCCAGCCGCTGCTGCCAGGTTAGTGGTGACCGCAATGTAAGGCACAGCCAAATCAGCCGCCAGCTGAGAGCCAGGGTTAAACCCAAACCAGCCAATCCAAAGGATGAGACAGCCCAAGGTTGCAATACTCATGTTGTGCCCCGGAATTGCACTGACCTGACCATCTTGATATTTGCCGATGCGGGGCCCCAGAATAGCTGCCCCGGTTAAAGCAGCCCAACCGCCGACGGAGTGAACCACGGTAGACCCAGCAAAGTCAGAAAATGGGGTTTCCATCGTTGACAACCAGCCACCGCCCCAAACCCAATGGCCGGTAATAGGATAAGCAATTGCTGTCAACAAAACGCTGAAAATAATGAAGTCAATGAATTTGACCCGCTCAGCCACCGCACCGGACACAATGGTCGCGGCGGTGCCAGCAAATGCAGCCTGAAATAGGAAAAAAACAGGTGGCGTCAAGCTAGCGAAGGTTTCTGTATCATCCGCTGCTAGCCCCGACAAAAAGAAATTGCCGGTACCAAAAATAGGATTGCCGGGATTGAACATCAGACCAAAGCCAATGGCCCAAAACGAAATGGTTGCCAGGGCAAACACAATTAAGTTTTTGGACAAGATGTTAACGGCATTTTTCTGGCGACAGAAGCCAGTTTCTAACATGCCAAACCCGGCGTTCATAAAGATCACCAGGACGGCAGCTACGAGCACCCAGATGTTATTTAGGATAATTTGCACATCATCGGGAGAGAGCTCGCCCTCTTGAGCATGGGCCGCAGTGCTCCAGGCTGCGACAATCAGCAGCGCAATCGGTGCACAGGCTAACCAAGCCCATGAAAAGCTTCTCCCAAACACTTTCCCTAAAAAGCGCTTCGCCATCTCATCAAACGGCGGCGCGTAGGATTCCCAAACAGACGTTTGACGACGCCTGCTCCTGAACTTTCTCTTGACAGTTATATTCGACATCTCGATGGACGTTCCTTCAACACAATTCAGACAGCAATCACGGCTCAAAAACTGCATGGGGTTTTCTCCATGCAATTACTCCTAACTTCAGCGTGTGAGGGGTTTCTGAACGAGCAGAAACCTTAGCTCCTAACCCAGGTCAAGAAAACAGATAAACCGCTCTCAAAAGAAATCACCGAAGGGTAAACATTGCTACCAAGCAACAGCACCGGCGTAACCCATATTTCTAAAGGCAACACCGCTGGCTATCGTGCAACAGCAACATCCCGATCAGGACCCTGGACCTTTGGGAAACTTAGCTTTGGTTTATCAATTGATTCCACCAAGTTGAGCCAAGTCATTCTGTATACTGAAATACTTTTTACACGGGGATCGGTGTTTTAGCCTTTTTCAAGAAATAAAATTTGAGAAACTTAATGAATCGTCAATGCCTTTTGGTGGTTGATTTTCAGCGTTCAAAAGAGATTTGAGGCGAAAAGTCTTTCTTTGGGGTCAAGATAGCTAGAGATCCTCTAGATAACGCTGGTAACCCACCGTTTCTAACCGGGCTTGCTTTTCACTCACCATCTGTCTGAGCTGTTCACGGTAGGTTTGCACCTGCTGTAACAACTTTGCATCATGGGCCGCTAACATTTGCACGGCCAAGAGTCCTGCATTTTTAGCATTGCCAATAGCCACCGTTGCTACCGGGATACCACCGGGCATCTGGACGATCGAGTAAAGAGAATCGACGCCCTGGAGGGTGCGGGTTTTGACGGGTACTCCAATCACCGGCAGCGGGGTCAGGGCTGCCACCATCCCTGGTAAATGGGCCGCCCCCCCGGCTCCGGCGATGACCACCTTCAGCCCCCGCTGATGGGCTGTTTGGGCGTAGTCCACCATGCGCTCGGGGGTGCGATGGGCAGAGACGATGGCCACCTCATGGGCTACCTCAAAGGTTTCACAAATTGCGATCGCAGCTTGCATTGTAGGCAGGTCAGAGTCGCTACCCATAATGATTCCGACGATTGGACTGGCCATAGTACTGTCCATAACTCTAGACTCCATCAACGGTGCATCCCGAACCCACTAGGGAGGGATATGATTGAACAGGTGCTTAAAGTTACCAAGGATGGGGGAGGAGAGCAACGCCCCTGCTTTGTAAAGGCTTCCTTGGCACTCCCCCCCTTTGCAAGGGGCAGTCTCCCCTCGTAGGATGGACCCGGTCTCATACCCTTATGGCCCAGCTGCAATACCATGGACATTACCCTCTTTTTCAATGCCCAACTGCCCGGACGTGAGGGCCTCTACTGCGTAGAGATGCGCCAAGGATGCCCCCATATGATCATGCCCATGCGCGAGGTCAGCATGGCGGTACGACCTGTGCAAGCTACGGATTTTAACGGTGATTGGCTCTCATTAGGGGGAGTTGACCTGCAAATTAATGGTGCGTTGGGGTTGGCCTTTCCCGATTTAACCCCTGACCACGTTCAAAGCCTGGATAAAATTTCTCAATATCTCTGGGCTCAGGGGATAGACGCTTATTTACCCACCCTGGTCACCACCGACATGACCAAGTTGCACCAAAGCTTAGCCACCCTGGGAAATTTTATCGACCACAGCAGCACCCAAGGCCGAGCCCGGATTTTGGGGGTGCATCTAGAAGGTCCCTGCTTAAACCCTGAAAAATGCGGTGCCCACCCAGCAGAGCATCTCCAACCCCTCACCCTAGAGTCCCTCCAAAAATTGGCAGGGGAACACATCAATCTGATTCGGGTGATCACCTTAGCCCCTGAGTTAGACCCCACCGGGGAGGTAATTCCCTGGCTACGGGAACACGGCATCTTGGTCAGTTTGGGGCATTCGACAGCGACCTCGATCCAGGCCAAAACCGCCTTTGCTCAGGGGGCCAACATGGTCACCCATGCGTTTAATGCGATGCCCTCGTTGCACCATCGCGAAGTGGGTCTACTAGGGGCTGCCCTGCTGGACCCCCAGGTCCACTGCGGTTTGATTGCGGATGGGCAACATGTGTTGCCTCAGATGTTAGATTTGCTGTTGCGATCGCGACGGGGCGGCCTCGACAACCCCCGACACCATTGTCAAAATCTATTCTTGGTCAGCGATGCCCTCGCGCCCCTAGGCCTACCCGACGGCACCTACCCCTGGGATACCCGAGAAATCACTATTGAGCAAGGCACCGCCCGACTCCCCGATGGCACCCTGGCAGGCACCACCCAACCCCTCTTAGATGGGGTTAAAAACCTTGTAGAATGGGGGGTCGCCGACCTGGGCGAAGCCATCGCCATGGCCACCGATGTCCCTCGCCAATTGATGGGGCTACCCGGCTTACAGTTACGCCAGCCCATGAGTCTGCTGCGCTGGCATTGGGATGAGGCTGCCCACAAACTCAGCTGGGAACGGTTAGATTGCTAAGGCAAAAGAAAGGCAATTTTGAACTGTTCTTAGGCTTGCGGACTGCCATGGGTCAAGACACTATCGACAGGATTGGCGTCCAAGGGCTCCGGAGCAAGGGTTTCTGTCTCCGACTCAGTGCTGCCATATATTTCAGCCAGTTGATCTTGCATATCTTGAAGCCAGCTAACATGCTCACTGCGAATAATTTCTTCGGTGCTACTCACCAGTAGGTCAAAGTTTTCTGGCTTTTGCTTTTGATAGGGGGAGAGCGCTGTCCACCAAGTGTGGACATCGTAAAGCGCGTCTGCAGCCTGATTGTACCCAATCAGGGTAGATTCAATCCGCCTGTAATCCCGATAATTGCTCAAAGCCCCTGTCATCGCAACGGTAAACGCAACCCAACTAAACTGATCAACAGCTGCCAGGAAGGTCCCCAGGCCACCAAAGATATAAATCCCTGCTTCTAAGAGTTGTAGTTGTTTATCAAATTGCTGGGTTTTATGGCGATACCAGATAAATTGTTCTGCAAGACGGTACGTGAGATATCGATCTGCATCTAAATCAGAGAGCTTATCGTCTTGAGTCACATTCGGCTCAGTCTGTCTTTGAATAACAAAAAGATAGCCCCACAGCCCACTCACTGCTCGGACGATTAGCTGATAAACAGACGCCACTCCTCGAAAAATCAAGCCAAGCTGATAATTTATCTGTTTCTCGTCTTCATAGGGTCTGAAAGCAGATTGATGAACTGTACTGCCCTTTAACCGTTCGCTAATGAGCTTAATTTTTTGGGCTAAAACTTCATCTCGGTTAACTTTGTATTCCTTAATGCGGGTGCGATAGCAGTAAATTTCCTTTTTTATAGCCTCTGCATTGCCCCGCAGCAGCAGCCAATTATTACCCCGGTCAAACTTCACCGAAAATGCCAGGAGTGCGGTGATAGTAATCGGCAGGCAAATCAGCAGAAACTCAATGCTCGCTTGCCTAGGCTCTGTCGCAAGTCGCTCCCAGCTGAATGGTTTCGCTGCGTCTACGGTCGGATTTACTTGCAAAACCGATAGCAAAATCACTAAAACACTTAGGATAAGCATCAGATTTCGCAGGTAAAAAAAACGCGCTCGGCACTGAGAAGCATTCTTGCTATAGGTGTTATGGCGCTGCCATGCAAACGCTAGTATTGTGCGACCAGATCCCGAATGACTATTCTCCAGATGATCCGATGCTGAGGCGGGCGTAGTCATAGGTCTGGATACTTAAAGGATTCAGGAAGCAGGCCTAAAATAGGCTTCTAAACGGTGGTTTAGACTCTCTAATGGGCTCGACAAGTCAAAAACAGTCAGTTGCTGAGGATAGTATTCTTTAACCAGGGCTTGAATGGTCAAATCATTGGTAGGCTCAGTGCCATCGATGGTCTTGGCGATTTTGTCCGCAAGTCGACCACTGCCTGAGAGGACAATCGCCTCTCTGCCCGCCGCCAAGTTGAGCTGTAAATCCACAAGCGAGATCTTACCGCCGTTAATCAGCAATGTAATCGAGGGACGGGGACCAGCCAATATCGAGGCAAACTCCGCTAACCACTTTGATTCGCTGCCCCATTCATCCCCCGGAATCAAGACAAAATGGGTGTGATGGGGTTCTAACTGACACCCAGACTCAGAATTGATACCAATGCCAGCGGTTGACAAGCGTTCAGGTAGTTGGGCCTTACCCCTAGGCACAACCCCGACTAGGTTAAAGCTGCCCCTTATGTGATGACGCGCCTGGCCCATCATGTGAATCACTCCAGCATCTGTGCCCCCGTCAAAAACCGTGATACCCAAGGACTCGGCCAACGGCGCTAACACCTGAGTAAAAACCTGCAATAGCCTCGCCTGACTCTGTGGGCTCATATTGCTGGCCCCACCGATAATCACCGCACTGGGAACGGGCCCTTGTAACCCCAAGGCGAGCAGCGCATCTTGATACCCTAAGCTGTTCGGCAAATCTAAAACATGGAAAGTTTGGCCGTTTGCGAACGTCGATTTAACTCGGGTATCGGCAGAGCTTTTAAACATAAAATTTTCCCTCTGGTGCGATAAAAATCACAAAGCAGGACGCAAGGAAACACAAAGGGCAATCTATGACATTGAAATGCCTAGAGTATCTGCATTATTTTGCGCTAAGTCAAGACAGGGCATGTCCATCAAGATGATTTCGTTGGGTGGATTTGCGTTGTCATACAGTTGGGACCCACACTGCATACCTTGTGGTAAACCTCCCAATTAACCCCTAGGGACCCATTAGTCTTATGGGTCACCCAACGGCCTTAGGGAAGGTATGACATCCAAAACGGTCTTTTGACTCCACTATACCAATCCGCCTAAGCTCCCTCGATAAAGCATGATAGTTCGTTGACCTGAAGCAATTCGATGCCTAAAAATTACGCCTTGGCAAAGAAATCGCAAGTTTACGCCGCAATCAAAATGGCCTGATGTATGTTTGAAAGGATCTTCCGATACTATTCATGCTGTTCATATCCGTTCGACGTATCGAGTCTTTAAGGATATATCTGACGTCTTGAAATATATGCTCCGTCTTGCCTATCAGCTACCAAAACCAGATCGCCTACGACGGATAGCTGTCTCCAGACCGCGGGAGAACGATATTTTTATCGGTTATGCCGCTGCAGATAGCAACTTTGTCAGACGACTAGACAAGGCAATTCGCACTGAGGGTTTAGACCCTTGGATTGACTTTGATGATATTCCGAATTTTGATCTTGCGCCTAAAACTAGACATGAGTACGCCCAACAAATCGAAGATGGGATTTTCAAAGCAGATGTTTTTGTCTTAGTCCTCTCTCAAGCTGCCTTAGCGTGTGAAACAACCATGGCAGGCTTAAAGCGAGCCCTGCATTTGAACAAGCTGATTTTTGTCGTTTGCAAAGATCAGCTCAAAAACAGACCCAACTTTCCCGCTTGCCTGGACCGGTTAGTCCCTTTCGAGATCCAGTCTGCGCTTTGGGATAAGGCCTTTAAGCGAGTTGCCCGAAATATTATCCACCTGCAAACCTACGTACGATTGTTGGCCCGCTCAACAGAGTGGGATAACAAAGGACGTCCACCGCAATACTTGATTACAGCCGAAGATTTTAGAGAAGTCAAAAAGCAAATACGCTGGATTAATACTCATAAACTGGGTCGCCAGTTCCAATTTACAGAAGTGCAACAGGCATTTCTGGAGGCCGTTGAGTCAGCCCATGCTGCCTCAGGCGCTCTCGATGAAAAATCACAATCCTCGGGTCAGGGACTCCCTGATATTTTCATTTGTTACGCCCATGATAATAAGCAATTTGTCTACAAATTGAGTCACAGGTTAGAACGAGAAGGCTGGCAACTCTGGCTCGATCAAGACAGTATCCCGGTTGCAACTGATTGGCGAGATGAGGCTGAGGAGGGGATTCGCCAGGCACATACCTTTTTCTTTGTGGTCTGTCCTGAGTCTGTCCAGTCAGCCCCTTGCCTTTGGGAACTAGAAAGGGCTCGACATCATAACAAGCGGATTATTCCGATCATTAGTCAAAAAGGCTATAGCCAGGAAGCGCTTGAATCCATTGGCTTGTCTTCTATTCAATATGTTTCGTTCGTTCGAGAACAGCGCACTTTTGAGCAGGCTTTGAGTGAGCTATTAACTGCCCTCAAACTCCATTTAGAAGATCTCAAAACCTACAGACGGCTGCTGGTCAAAGCCTATGAGTGGGCTGAGCAAGAACGCCAGGATCGTTTCTTGATGAACCGTCACGATTATCGAGAGATCCAACACTGGCGTAAGCAGCGTCAACACCTGGACAGCCAAGACAATTGGGATATTGAGCCGCTGATATCTCGACAACAAGAGTATATTCGGGCCAGTCAGCGTTATTTGGCGCTACAAAGAAAACGGCAGGGGCTCTACGCCTCAGTTATTTTAGCAACGGTATTTGGATTAACCGGATTGCTCCTAAGTACCAGCTTAGGCGAGATCAAAGCCTTAGTGACCTCTTTGGATGATCGTAAGGGTTTAGACGCCTTAGTAGTTGGGTTAAGAGCCGGTAAAAAGGTAAAGCAGAGCGACTTTTTTTTGCAACATCTACGGCCCAATCTACGCTCTAGAGCCACCACTGCCCTGCATCAAACTGCACTTAAACTCAGAGAAATCAATCGCTTAAATGGCCATGTAGGGAGTGTATTTGGTATGGTCTTTAGCCCGGATGGTCAACAGCTAGTATCAGTCGGAGCTGACCAATCCGTGCGATTTTGGAATTTTAAGTCGAATCTTGATGACGAAATTTTGTTTAGTCACGGGGATGCCGTAGAGACGATTGCCTATAGCTCTGATGGGAGAAAGGTCGCAACCGGTAGCCGCGATGGTGTTGTTAAGCTCTGGCAACCCAACGGTCAGCTTGAGAAAACCTTACCCAAAGTACACAGTCAGCGGGTTTATCAGGTTGCCTTTAGTACCGGGAGTCAGTATTTGGCTACTGCTAGCCAGGATGGGGATGTTTTTTTGTGGACCCAGGACGATGATTTTCGTACCCCTATGGTGCTGTCTCACGGAGTCGATAGACCCGTTTTGAGAGTTGCCTTTAGCGCTGATGGGCGATATCTCGCATCGGCTGATACAAAAGGCCAGGTCAAGGTCTGGTCGCTTCAGGGTGAG
>JBCCRZ010000244.1:0-8302 GCA_039200855.1 Cyanobacteria bacterium P01_D01_bin.44
ATGTAAAACTCTCCAATCACCAAAATCCATGACATCGCCTGGGCCACCTCTTAGCGTGGAGAGGGCCAGAATTTGCCCACACACCAAAAAGCCACGTCAAAACGACGCCTGCCTAATTTGAGATCAGCACAGATCACCCCCATTGGGGAGCCTAGGCACTAATCTTATGTGATCTAAATCATGGCAGCGTGACAGCTAATTTTATAAAGAAATCACGAAGCCACCATAAAGGCTATGTAAAGCAGACCTATTACAGAGTGCCCAAGCCCCACCTGCTTGAGCGTTAGTTAACTTTACCAAAGCCTTTGGCACGACTGTGATAGAGATATAGCAAGGGTTTTGAGAATCGCCTAAGTTAGGTTTGAGCCGAGATTCGCCCCCCTTGTCGTCACACCCTGTAGGGCAATGTCACTATTTATATAGGTAGTCTTTTGCGCAGTCTATGCCAAACCTTCCCCCGATGCCTTCCCAAGACCCATTAGATATAGCGCTTTCAGAAATTTTGGGTCAAGGGAATTCCTATGCTTATTCTGCAATCTCAACCATCCGACGTCATCTCTATAGCTTTCGCCTCAAACACCTATACGAGCCCGACGAAATCCTATTCGAAGCCTATCTCCGGGGTAAAGAAGCCCAGCGTAAAGGTGAAACCATCCGTAATCCCCATGCCTGGTTAAAAAGCACCGCCTTTAATGTTATCCGAGAAAACAGCCGCAGGGCACGGCAGCAGCAAAACCATGTCGTCTTTGAAGAGGTCGAAAGTCGAGTTAGCTCATCGGCAGACAATATGATCGACACCCTCGCCATCGATCATCAGGTCGACCTGCTTTATAAAGCATTGCGAGAGTTTGCCAAAGAAGATGCCCACACTGAACGTCTGTTGCGTTGGCGCACCATCGAGCAGCTCTCTTGGGACGAAATTAGTACCCGGCTAATCGCCCTGGGCGAAGAGTTACCCAATAATGCAGCCATGCGTCAGCGGGTCTCCCGCGCCAAAAAGCGACTGCGACACATTTTGCATGGGTTTGGACTACCGATGCGATAAAAAAGGGCGAAGGGTAGAGGGCGAAAGGCGAAAGGGGGATAAGTGAAAGCGGCTGAGCTAAGAAACACTCAGGGGATTTTCTTCACCAATCTGATGCAGAATTGAACCTAGCAGCCTCAGCTCTATCCCCTATAGCCCTGCGGGCATGGCTACGCTAGCGCCCTGCCCCTTTAGCCTTTTTAACTCAGAAACGGCTGCAACTCCCCAACCATCTCCTCACTAGCGCTATCGGCAGTCACAATTTCAATCTGGTCGGCGCTGGTAGCCCCCAGCCCCAAATCGGCGGCGCGGCGAATCTGAGCCAGGCTCCATATTGAGCCCTGGGCGACCTCAGGGGTCGTGCCAAGCATTCGCAAAATAGCAAGACCGACAGCGTCAGCGGCAATGCGGTCGGTGCTGGCAAGAATCACGCCGGGCTGGGCCAGCTGACCTTGTTCAGGTCCGCCATTGACAAAGGCTTCGACGCCGTCGATGACGATCAGCGCAGGCCGATAGGTTTTGTTGATGTCTGCAATCATCAGGCGCTGGTTGGCAGAGCGATGCAGCTCTCGCATATAGTCATGGGGGTCGCCGGGCACCGTGCGGGCGACCATGCCCACGGTATTTTTGAGTGATAGGGTAAAGTGGCCGCCAAACCGATGGGTTTTGAGACAGCAGGTGTTGATGATGGCGTCTGCGTCGAGGACGGGTTTTGCGATCGCAAAACCCTGCGACCAGCGGGTACCCTCCGCTCCAAAATACTGCCAGTCATCGCGACCCAGTTCGTCAAACACCAGCGTATTAAACCCGTGACGCTGAGCCAGATCAAAAACACCTTTGCGCTCCATCGCTCCGCGGGTTTCAGCCATCCCAGAGCGATCGCCCACGGTGATTTGACTAGCCCCTGCTGTTTTGACGATTTGGACTAAGGTTTCCAACACGCTGGGATCCGTCGCTGCAGGAGCGGCATCACCCGTGTTGTAGTTGGGCTTGATAAACACCCGCTTATCGGCAAACGATGGCGGCTGCAAAAGCTCTACCGCCTGCTGCACCCCAGCTGAGCGATCCGAAGTTTTCACCAATACCACTCGATGGGGGTTTACCCCAGCAGCAGCCACCAACGGAGCCGCCTCGGTATCGAGGATCGACGCCTGGGCCGATGGGGGCATCTGGGGACGTTTGCCTGCAAGCTGGTGCAGCAGGGGTGGCAGCGCAAGCGCACCGCTGGCCAACCCCAGTCGGCGCAGCAGTCGGCGGCGGTTGAGAGAGAACAGATCACTCATGGGAAACCTCCAGATATTTGAGGGGGTCGGGAAGAGGGGGGAGAGGGGGAGACGCGGGGATAGGGGATGGAGGGGCGCGGAGATAGGGAAGATAGGGGAGATTACAAAGGCGTAGAAACGGTACCAACCTTAGGCAATCCTGAACGCGATCAGCCGATCTACTCACCCACTACCCACTACCCACTACCCACTACCCACTACCTATTATCCCTACCTAAACAAATGCAACTGCCGCTCGATGCGCCCATAGTCGCGCTCAATTTCTCGCCACAGCCTAGGATTGGTCGGATCAAGCTGTAGCGCCTTTTGCAAGTAGCGACGGGCGTTGCTGTACTGCCGTCGGGCAATCAGCTCTCTGGCCCACTGCTGATAGGTTTTAGCCTGCAACCGTCGGACTGCATCGTCGTCGGGGTAGTAAACCGTCAGCGCTTCGGCTCGATCTTTGGCCTGGGCATATTCTCGCGATCGCAGCAACCGCTTGACCTGCTCGATGGCTCGATATTTCATCAGGTCCACGGGCTCGGTGGCTTGGTCAGCTCGGCTACTTGGCCTCTCTGCCAGACATTTTGAGAGGGTTTGATAGGCCGCATGTACCTGGCGAAAGCGGGCAGCCGCCAGTTCATCGGTCGGATTTAGGTCGGGATGATACCGCCGTGCCAGTTTCAAATAAGCCTGCCGGACCTCAACCGGAGAGGCATCGGGAGGTAACTCCAACGTACGATAACAATTGACCAGGGGGTCGCGTGAATATTTCATGATTGAAACTCGCCAGGATTAACGGCCACAGAAACGTCCTCGCCATCCCGTTCGACCAAAATCGATAGGCGTTCTCCGATGGTGCTTGCCTCGACTGCTGACTGCACTTGATCAGCGGTCTCCACCTGCTGATCACCGACAGCGCGAATGATATCTCCCACCTGGAGCCCACCGCTTGCAGCCGGGGACTCTGCCTGGACTTCGACAATGACCACACCCGCATCTGCCTGAATGGTGAGATTTTCCTCTTGGGCCAGACTTTCCCGAACCCTAGGGGTTAGATTGGCCATCCGGACACCCAGGTAGGGATGCTGCACACTGCCGTTGGCAACCAGCTGATCGGCAATAACCTGGGCCCGGTCAATGGGAATTGCAAACCCCAACCCCTGGGCCCGACCAATAATGGCGGTGTTAATGCCAATTACCTCCCCCGCCTGATTAAGCAACGGCCCGCCAGAGTTGCCAGGGTTAATGGCGGCATCGGTTTGAATAAAGCGCACCCGCTGGTTGGGGGAACCGATCACCCCGCTGGAGCGCCCCGTGCCACTGATGATGCCTGCGGTCACCGTGTTATCAAGCCCCAGGGGGTTGCCAATGGCAATCGCCCACTCACCAGATCTCAAGCTAGCCGAGTCGCCGATTGTGACGATGGGCAGATTGCTGGCCTCCACTTTGACAACGGCAACGTCCGTCAGCTCATCTTGCCCGATGACTTCGCCGGTAAAACTGCGTCCGTCGCTGAGGGTCACTGACACGGCATCGACTCCCTCAACCACATGGGCATTGGTAAGAATCGTACCGTTATCATCAATGATGAAGCCGGAGCCTGTCCCCTGACGGTCCAGGTTGCCAGATCGGTTAGAGTCAATCCGCACCACCGCCGGGCCAGTGCGATCAACCGCCGCCGCAATAAAGTTGGGCGGTGGACCAGATGGGCTCGCCGACGTTGATGTCGGAGCCGATGTCGGAGCCTGCGCCACCGAGCGCGCCTGCACTCGCTGCACCGTCGGCTCACGGGAAAAGCGCTGTGAAAGGGGTATCCCCACAGCTATCCCTGCTAAAAGCAAAACACTGTAGGTTGCAGCTTTCTTAAAAGGATTCCGCATTGGTTATCTACCTTGAGTTAAATACTTAAGACCCATTAGGAGATGATGATCTACGCACTACCCTCAACCCTCCACCCACTACCCATTACCCACTCACGAGCCACCACCCAAACAACCCATTCCCTAAGACGACGCCTCCCCCGAGAGCAGCAGTTCAACCACTGACAGCCCAGTTTGCACCGTATCTTCGATGAGTGTCGGGCTGACTGTCTGGTCCGTCGGCTGGTGGTAGTTGGGGTCTAGCCCACGGGTAAAGAACAGGACAGGCACCTCAGCCCCGGCAAAGGGTACGTGGTCGCTGCCGCCGCCAGCGCTGCCCAGGTCAAACTGCCCTGGCACCTCAGCCAGCTGGTCTGTGAGGAGGTCTGTCCCCCCGATAGTCAGATCGTCGTTGACGCCAACCATGTCAAAGTTGATCATGGCATCCAGCCCCGCCAGAAAATCTGCTGGGGCTTCCCTGACAAAGTCCCGCGAACCATGCAGGCCATCTTCTTCGCCATCGAAGGCAATAAACCAAATGTCATCCCCCATTGGGGTGCCCGCCAGCTGCTGGGCCAGCTTAAGGACCGCAGCTGTCCCTGAGGCGTTGTCGTTGGCCCCCGGTGAGTCTGCCACCGAATCGTAATGCCCGCCAACAATCAGTCTTGGCTGGGTGACTCCGGGCTGATAGGCGATTACATTGCGCCCGGTGACGCTTTGGCGCTCGACATTGACGGTGAGCTGGCCGCTCGACAAATCGCCCTGTAGCTCACGGTTAAGCGCCTCCCCGTCTTCCCTAGAGAGGGAAAATACGGGGATAGAAACCGCCTCTCCCAGGGTGCCAAAAAAATTATCCGCTTCGGTATTGATAATAATCACCCCGACGGCCCCGGCTGAGATCGCATTCTGCGTTTTCTCTAAAAAGGTAATTTCGCCCCGCTGCACGATTGCGATCGCGTCAGTCACATCAACCGCCTCAAAATCGGCTGACTGACCCACCCCTGGCACCCCCACCAGCGGAGCCTGCACAGTGCCCTCGGCTGAATCTTGCAGCGCATGACCCTCGATGCGCAGCCCGGTTGCCGTCCCCGTTGCCCCCTCACTCACCGTGAGATAAGACCCCTTATCCAGAAATTTCTCATAGGTAAACGGCTCAATTCGCACCTCATAGCCCAGCTGTTCATAGGCCGATTGCAGATACTGACTCGCCTCTTCTGCCGCCGCCGAGCCAGCCGTGCGCGGCCCCATCGCCAACAACTCGTCCACAATTAGTTGCACATCGGAGGGCGTCTCCGATGTGCGATCTGAGGTGCGAGCAGACCCCGCCTCGGGTGGGACTGTTTCAGGCACAGTCTCCATCTCCGTCAGAGATGTCTGACTACACCCCACAAGCCCCATCCCTAATGAGACCAGCAGGCTACGACAGATCAGGCGATACCCTAGCAACCTGCCCCTCTCAAGTCGAGACTGCCTGGGTTGCTGCTCTGTCCTATCAAGGGCAAATAGCCAGGATTTTGATTCATTCCGTTTGAGGAACATGATGTTGAAGAACTTTGACATCCTTGGATATATCCAATATGGGTCGAAAAAGTGACGAAAAAATGACGCCAGTCAGGCAGATTCTTACCCTGACGCAAGGCCTGTGGATATCAAAGTAGATATCAAATCGGCAATTCTACACAAAAAACACTGCCCTCACCTGGCGTACTCTTAACCGTGAGCTGTCCCCCGTGGGCCTCGACAATCTGCTGGGTAATCGAGAGGCCCAGACCAAAGCCGCCGGTTTCCCGAGCGCGAGCGGTATCCACCCGGTAAAACCGCTCAAAAATATGGGACAAATCCTGGGCAGGTATGCCCACCCCCGTATCAATCACCTCAATGATGGCCCATCGCCCCCGCTGGCGACACTGCAGCGTAACCCTACCGTCCGCAGGGGTATATTTGAAAGCATTATCGAGCAGGTTACGGATAGCCTGCTGTAGCAGATCCACATCAACCCTCAGGGCGATGGGCTCAGCGGGTGGCTCAGCGCTAAAGGCTAGACTTTGCCTATCGGCTAGCTGACCGTAGTCCACCCCCAGGGGTTTGAGCAACGTCGCCAGATCAACCTGCTTCAAATCCTGCGGGGCCAGTTGCCCATCGTGACGAGCCAAAAAAAGAAGATTATTAATCAGCTGACCCATGCCCTTGGCACTGGTGACAATCTTCTCAAGTCGCTGTTGTCGTTCGGCTTCTGAGCTGGCCAGCATCCCCACCTGGGCATTGCTCAAAATCGCGGCCAAAGGTGCCCGCAACTCATGGGAGGCATCGGCGGTAAACCGTTGCAGCTGTCCATAGGAGCGCTGGGTCGGTTGCATGGCCAGGCCGCTCAGCAGCCAGCCGACCCAAGCAATCAACCCCAGGGTCAGGGGCACCCCCACCGCCAGCCACAAACGGGTCAAATACAGGCGCGCTTGCAACGGCGTGAGGGGGACTGCCACTTGCAAATATCCGATCACAGCTTCACCTTGCCGTACGGGTAAGGTCACCTGTCGCAGCCATAGCTTTTGGGAAGATAGTTGGGTCAGTTGGGGCGTCATCGCCTCAGGCTCCATCGACACAGAGCCGGGCGCAACCGCCACCGTTTGAAAGCCTGTTTTGAGCTTGTGAGCGGGTGGCTTTTGATCTGACGTGTACTGAATCAGCTGCCCATCAGCGTTGTACCAGCGTAGATAAGCAATCCCTGCGGCGGATTTAATATCTGGCCCAGAGCTGGTATCAGAGAACCCCATTTGCTCAACCTGCCACTGGCCCTGATCGGCTCTGTACTCTAGCTCAGCGGCTAACCGCCGGGCCTGACTCTGTAAGCGCTGATCAAAATTTGCCTGTTGACTGGTGATCTCTCGGACATAAACAGCGGCGGCAAACACCACCAAAATTGTCCCCATTGAGAGCGTAAACCCCGCCGCAATCCGCCGCCGACTATGGAGAAACATGGAAGGTCTCCTGGTCGCTGGTTATCGCTTTGGGTGGCCCGAGTCGATAGCCAATGCCATAGATTGTTTCTAACCAATCACGGGCTCCAATCGTTGCCAGCCGCTGTCTGAGGCGACGCACCAGGGTGCTGACCGCATTGCTTTCTGGTTCGCTGCCCCAGGCCCACAGGGCTTGTTCAATCTGATCGCGGGTCAGCACCTGTTGAGGATGCCGCATTAAATATTCCATCAGTTGAAACTCCCGGTTAGACAGAGACACACTGCCCTGCTCACCCTCGAGAATCAGACTGTCTAATTTGAGGGTCAAGGGCTCAAGCGTCAGCACATCTCCCCGCCAGAGGGGTGAACGACGCCCCAGGGCACGCACCCTGGCTAGCAGCTCAATGATATCTACGGGTTTTACCAGATAGTCATCCGCCCCCGCGTCCAGGCCAGCGACCTTATCCGCGGTGGTGTCTTTGGCGGTTAGCATCAGCACCGGGGCGGTGTGACCCAAGCCTCGATACTGCCGACACAGCTCAAGCCCGCTGACCTCCGGCAACATCCAATCTAAAATCAGTAGATCATAGGATTTTTCTGAGATCAGCCACTGGGCAGTTTTACCCGTTGCGATCGCATCCACCACATGGCCCGCTTGGGTCAGCGCCACCGCCAGGGGCTCAAGCTGAGCAGGATCATCTTCAACCAGTAAGATCATCATGGGCTTAGGATTAATTTAAGATGCGTGGACGTGTAGATTGGATGCATAAACAGCCGCCGCTAGGGCTGCTATTTTGGGGGCTGCTCCCCCTGCTGGGGATACTTTTTTGGGGGCTTGCGGGTGCAGTCACCCACCACCTGCTAAAACAACCAAATGCTAGCGTCTTTGAGGTCCAGGTGACGACCACTCCATCCCCCAACCCAATCAGACTCCTGGCCATCAAAGTAGATATTTACGAATCTAAAGGGACCTCCCAAGTCACCCTTAAATCCGCCAAACCTGACATCATCATTCAAACTCTTGAACTGCCGGATACCAACCCTGCCGCCATTGAGTCCACGCTTGCCCAAAAGCTCAACCTGCCCATCAGTACCATTCGGCGGCAGGTGCAGTATCGAGAACGCGACTGAGCCCTAAGCGCTCACCATAGCCGCTTTGAGCAGACCTTCTAACAAAGGCAAGCCGTCCGTGCTACCCAG
>JBCCRZ010000245.1:0-8285 GCA_039200855.1 Cyanobacteria bacterium P01_D01_bin.44
CACGCGTTTCTAAAGTCAAGGTCTCGCGCTTAATACTCATCATTCCTCCTGGAATATTACATTATGATAGTTTTCGCCGCAGAGAAGAGACAAATTGCCGCTCTTGCTCAGGCCTCGGTTTCGCAGGTGCCCCCCCAGCGTCAGTGGACGAATGTTGCTGCATTAAATAATGCAGCGTCGAATAGTGTTGTTGTCTCTGATTGCTGCTGGTCAGGGTAGAGAGGCTACCCCAGCGAGACAGCGTACAAATCGCGCACATGGTTGTTATTCTCCTGTTATTTGTGAATGATGTAGTAATCATTAAACGGATCGTGTTCAAGCTGTTTAATTTCAAAATGCTGAAACCCAGCTGCTTTAAGCATTTTCACCGCTTTCTCTTGCCCCCAGACGGTACCGAGCCCCATGCCTCCTTCGGCCAGCGAGACGGTCATGCAGTGCATGCAAGAGATCGTGTAGAGCATTGGCGCAAGGGGATGGTCGAGATTTTTGTCCACATGGCTGGAGGCGTGGATGTCTTGCATCAGGTAGATCCCATCAGGGCGCAGGGCGCGGTAGATATTCTGCAAAACTAAATCGGGTCTGGCCTGATCGTGGATCGCGTCAAAGGTGCAGATCAGGTCGTAACGCGCTACTTCGTTAAAGTGGGCGGCATCCTGGATGTGAAACTCAATATTGGTGAGCCCTTCAGCACTGGCGACTGAGCGAGCTCGATTAATACCCTCCGCTGAAAAGTCATAGCCGGTAAAGCAGCTGGCAGGAAATCGTTTAGCCAGCTTAATCAAGGCTCGCCCGCTACCACAGCCCACATCTAATACCTCAATCCCTTGAGTGAGGGCATCACTCAGGTGATGCACCAGGGGCAAGATGGCGTTCTCTAGCATCGCAACCACTGACTGCCCGCTGTCCTCAGCCATCACCTGCTGAAAGTTTGTGTAGGCCGAGTAGGGCACTCCACCCCCGTTGTGAAAACATTCAATGATTTGGGGCTCAACCTTACCCAGGTCTGCGATGTACTGGGTAATCACCGCCAGGTTATCGGGGCTGGCGGCGCGGGTTAGCAGGGCGGCATGCTCTGGGGGCAGTGTATACACCTGGGCTGTGGATTCGTAGTCCACCACGCGCCCGGTCACCATCGCATTTAGCCACTCGCGCACATAGCGTTCGTTCAGCTGAGCAACCTGGGCGATTTGCTCACTGGTAGCAGCGGGCAACGTCGCCATTGTGTCGAAAAGGCCGGTGCGATGGCCAATGGCGGTCATCAGTGCGATCGCACCCCCATTCAGCACATCCAACATCTGCCCAGCAAAGGCGTCTGCTCTATCGGTATCAAAGGATTGCATAGGGATCTCCTGCTTTTTATTTATACCGACTAGTTGGTATAAATAAAACGTAATCACGCTTCGTGAAAAACTCGGGAAGGTTTAAACATGCCAAGGGATGGGACGGCTACAAAGACACGAATTTTAGACGCGGCTGAGGCATTGATTATGGGTCATGGCCTCACGGGGACCTCCATTGATCAAGTGTTGGCTAAAGCTGGGGTGACGAAAGGAGCCTTTTTTTACCATTTCAAAAGCAAAGCCGATCTCGCCAGAGCTTTGATAGAACGCTATGCCGCCCAGGATGAGGCCCATCTCGATGCCCTACTCAAACAGGTTGAAACCGTGAGCTCAGATCCGCTACAGCAGATATTGAGCTTTCTGGATTTGCTGGTAGCGGATGCAGAGAAGCTGATAGAGCCGGGGGCAGGGTGTTTGATCGCCTCTTTTGTGTCGCAGTTTGAAGCCGTTGATCCAGTTATTCGTGAGATCTCTGCCCGGTCTTTTTTGCATTGGCAACAAAGCCTGGGGGCAAAGTTTGAGGCGGTGATCACCGAGCATCCGCCACGTTTTGACGTCAGTGCTGAAGATTTAGTCAATGGAGTCATTTCAACCTACGAAGGGGCACTGGTTTTAATCCGAGTGTTGCAAGACACGTCCCATCTCTTTCGGCAATTTGCCCAGTATCGACAGTACATTGAGCTGTTATTTATGCCTGAGTGAGCGGTCTTTACCGTCTAGACGATAACCAACCCTTAAATCGTGACGGGGGACTCTACGTAGATAGTCAGCTCGGTGCCAAAATACTCTTTGACCAGACGGTGTGTGCTAAACGAACAAGTCAGGGTAAGCACAAATGGTTACCTCATGACTGGTTACTCACAATTTTTTAGCAAAATCTTGCGTTTTGAAATCGTCCAGGGGAATGTTTTTTAACGTTTGCTTTATCTATTTTCTCTCCCCATAGGCGGATGACAGAGGTTAGCTTCCCGTCATTGGCCTTTTCGTAACCATCTATGCCTCCAGGTGCTCAGGTAATCTCTCTTGGGGCTGATTCGAGAAGCGTTTTATCAGCGGTATAACCGTTGAGTAGTTTGTCAAACCTGTTAGGAGATGACACCATTAACTTCCTTATTCATGCACCAAAGCCAATCAATTTTTGAAAGCCTCCCTCTGCACAGAGGGAGGCTTTTTGTTAGACCGGATCATGACATGGAGAGGGTTGACTTAAGGGCAAGACAACTGTGAACGTCGATCCTTCACCCAGGCGACTGGTCACCATCAATGTCCCATTGTGCTGTTGCACAATCTTGCTACAAATAGCAAGCCCAATGCCAGTGCCTTCATATTGATCACGAGGGTGCAGTCGCTGAAAAATCTTGAAGATGCGATCGCAAAACCGTTCTTCAAACCCAATGCCATTATCTACCACCGAGATTCGGCACATCTGACTCTTGAGGAGCACATCAGAGCCTTTTTGGGGGTTTTCCTTGATGGGGGTCTTGCCCGTCACCGTAATGATGGGCAGCACGTCAGGACGATGAAACTTGAGCGCATTGCTAATCAGATTTTGGAACAACTGCCGCATCTGGGCAGGCTCTGCCTCAAGAATCGGCAAATCTTCGGCGGTCACCTGGGCATCAAGCTGTTGGATTTGGGGGTCTAAATCGGCAATGACCTGGTGAACCACAGTAGTCAAATCTACCGAGGTAAAGGATTGGGTCGGGGCATTTATCCGAGATAGCTCAAGTAAATCCTGGATCAGATATCGCATTCGTCGAGCTGCATTCTGCATCCGCTGCAAATGCGTTTGACCTTCAACATCCAACGATTGGGCATAGTCCTTGTGCAAAATCTCGCCAAAGGACTCAATTTTACGTAGGGGTGCTTGCAAATCGTGAGAAGCGACGTAGGCAAACTGTTCAAGTTCAGTATTAGAAGCTGCCAGAGCCTTAGATTTTTGCTGCAGCGTTTGTTGAGATTGTTCTAGCTGATCCAAGGTGTGATTAATGGTTGAGGCAAAATCTGTTAACTCATCTTTGCCAGAGAGACTCACTCGGACGGAGAGGTCATGATCAGCCCCGATTTGACCAACTTTTTGGGCAAGCCGTTTTAAGCGAGAAAGCACCTCCCTTTCTAACAACAGCACTGTTATCGAACTCAAAACAATCGCCGTGATTGCTGTGGCCAGCACTAAGAAGCGCAAACTATCGCGCCCCTGAGCATATACCTCACGGGGCTGAAGCACTCGCAGCACTCGCAATGGTTGGTCTGTCAAGTCTTTTAGGAGGGCATAGCTTGCAATTTCTGTGGGACTCAACGGCTCGATCACCGTTGCCGGGTCTGGTGTTTGCACTGGCTGATTCTCTGCGTTCTCCCCGGTCTGGTGCTGTTTATCTAAGTTTGAGATTTCGGACTGTAGATCGGGTGGAACCTGGGCAGAATCCAACGACTCCAGGGTGATTTTAGGTAGGCTTGTCAGGGCTTCAAATCGCTCAACTTCACTGCCATTAAGAAAGCGAGCCATGATGATGGTGCCCTGGATAGGGCCTTCAAAGTTGCTAGTGATAATTGGGCGAGAAGCCACTACTAGAGGATGGTCCTTGAGTGGCAAAAGCCCGGTGATCTGACTGTCGGTTTCAGTGTGGCTGAGTTGAACAAAATAAGGCCGAATCTGGTCTAGTAAGCTATCCGGAGTCGGGACTAAGGAGTCTTCGTCTAAATCAAATTGTTGAGCAAAAACCACCTCACCACTGTTGTCTAGCAAAACAACTAGGTTAAGTCGCAGATAAAGCAGCGTATTACCATCCTCCGGGAAATTTTCGGTGAGGTAGTCTGGGTTGCGATCACGGACATAATTGTAAGTGGCATCCCAGCTTCCCCAATCAGTAGCAGTGCGAGCCAACGTTGCCAGGTCATTGTCCAAGGTGTCCAGGACTCGCTGAATGTTACGAGTGGCTACCTGGTTCTCAAGCTTACTAAATCCTCGTATCAAAACAGTTGATGCAATGCCAAAGGACATCAGCGGTAATCCTACCAAAGCAGTTCCCACAATCAGCAGTGTTTTCTGACGTAGATTCACAATTCAATCCTGGACAATACATCCAACCTGTAATAGTTTATGTAGTCAAAATTATAAAATCTCTGGTGTAAACCTTTATGGCATCTGGCGAGTTGAGGCAGAGACAGTATATTCATGACAGGCCCGCAAGGCCGCTTGCAACTCTTGAATTTTGACAGGTTTACTTAGAAAGCCCTCTATTCCAACGGTCTGACAGGCAAGGCGATCTCGCTCCAGTGTGGCTGCCGTTAGGGCAATTAATCGGGGGCGTTGCTGGGCTGGCCACTGCTGTCGAATCCGTCGAGCCGCTTCCAACCCGTCCATATTGGGCATCTGAATGTCCAAAAGAATAACATCGTAGGTGCTTTGCTGTAACGCGGCGAGCACCTCTATGCCATCAGCAGCCAAATCGGCCTGATATCCGATATTTTGCAGTAACCGCAGCATCACCTTTTGATTCACGGGGTTATCTTCTGCCAGTAAGATTTTCAAGGGAGGCTGCTCTACCAACGCAGGGTTACCCAATCCGGATGGAGCTGGTTCAGGCACCTCAGCAGGCGAATAGTCACTGACCTGCACTTTGAGCGTGAAATAAAAAGTTGAGCCCTTTCCCAACTGACTCTCAAACCAGATTTTGCCGCCCATGCGTTCACAAAGCTGTTGGCAAATGGTCAGCCCCAACCCAACCCCCCCAAATCGACGGGTTGTACTGCTATCGACCTGAGTGAAGGGCTCAAACAGCTGATGACTGTGTTCGGGTGAGATACCGATGCCGGTATCTTGAACGGCAAATTTTAACTTAACCCCACCATCCGAGGGCAGTATTTCCGCTACATCAACCGTTAGGGTTACCTTCCCCGACGGCGTAAACTTGATTGCATTATCCAGTAAATTGATCAGGACCTGTCTGATACGGGCCACATCGCCATGCACCCAGGTCGGCATCTGCGGTTGAAGTTGACAGTTTAGCTGCAGAGTCTTCTTAGCTGCCCTGGGCTCAGTGTAAAGCATGGCATGTTTGACGCACTGCTCCAAGTTAAAGGGCTGACGGGTGATGGTCATATGTCCGGACTCAATTTTTGAGAAGTCCAGTACATCGTTGACCAATCCTAAAAGCACTTCTCCACTACCGGCAATGGTTTGGGCGTAGTCCTGCTGGGGTGATGTTAAATTTGTCTTTAGCAGGAGTTGGCTCATGCCGATGATGGCATTGAGCGGGGTACGTAGCTCATGACTCATGACTGCCAGAAATTCGCTTTTGGCGCGACTGGCTGCTTCTACTTTTTGCTGTAAACGATGGCGCTCGACAGCATAACCGAGAGATTTTGCCAGCGCCTTGCCGTCAAAATCCCCCTTGGTTAAACAATCTTGAGCCCCTTCTTGGACCGCATTTATACTTATAGCGGCATCGTCTAAACTGCTGCAGATGACAATGGGCACGGCAAGAAACTGCTGATGAATCTGACGAAAGGTATCCAAGCCCTGACTGTCAGGCAGATTTAAATCAAGCAGGGTGACGTCGAAGTCTTGGGAAGCCAAATAGCTGAGCCCCTGAGCCATACAGTTAGCACCAACCAGGTTAAAACGTCTTGTTGATACGTGGGCCAGCAAAACCTTGACCAGCGCAATGTCATCAGGATCATCTTCAATGTAGAGGATATTCATTGGGAGCTGATCGGCAGGAGACGGTGACAACATAGTCAACTCTATTGTTTCAACATGAGTAGAGTTTAAGCCTCTAAACCTGTTTGATGCTCCTCAAAACAGTACATTGAAAGGCAGAAGTCGACGTTTTTGGGGCTGTACAACATAGGGTACATCCTGAAAACGTGACCTCACTGAGAATTATGCAAAAAATCATGGCCAAATCCATAACTAGCGGTCGGCCATCACCATAACTTTGCAATTTATCTTGAACATCAGAAGGCGCTTTAAAGTTCAGTTTTGGGGTACTAAAAGCGCTCAGCCCATAATTTCAGACGTATTCTGATTTAACCCTTCGATCAGCTCATACCAAAGGCTTTTGTCTAGCCCCTCCAGGCTTTGCAACACCTCAGGCCAAATTTGCATCCATTCTGATTTGTTGTAGCAGTTAAGCTCATCTACTTGATTGGGGGACCGGGCAAAAACCCTGCGATAAGCGAGTAAGGCAAGCTGGCCTAATATATGCTCTTCGTGAGGCTCACAGAGACGAGTGAGGGATAGCTCAACCCAATCGCTGGCCTTCATCAATATCCCCCCTGCCACATTATCAGTGCGATCGCACACGCCAATTGCGACCGTTAATTGCATTTGAAACGCTTGAGCACAGTGTGGACAATGCCCAACCAGCATTTTGCGATTTTGGATGATGCCAGCGATAGCCCGATTGGTAATCTCGATAAATTTACCACAGCTTCCACAATGCAAATCGAGTGGTCGACCCCACGCCACTTCCAACCGAGTTTGCATCATGTTTGTGGTGTAAGTTACCCAGTGCTCTTGCATGAAGACCTCTCAGACTAATAAAACTTTCATAACCGGTCGCGAAAAACCAGACTGCATACACAAGACTTTCCTCTTTGTGTGTTATTCATTACGCAAACGCCACTCAACCTGCGGCTTTCTTGGATTTACTCAACAAAGCAGTATCTAACGGTAAATTAACCTGGTTTTTTCGATAAGCGGACAAACTTTTGAGTTGACATTCTCAAGACGAGAAGCCAGAGTGATGAATTGAGTATAGTTGCTTAAGCCAAATGGCTTAATTTATAGCTTCTAACACAGGACACGAAAATCAGAGCGTGCGTAAAAATTCTTATTATTTGCGGCTTATTTTCAGTTAAAGTATAAATTTTCACAAAAACGTGCTTAAGTTGAAAATTTATTGGTTTTTTTCAAGAAAATATAATCTAAAGATGAATTGCCAGACCTTTTTCCCAGAAAAAGGTCTTTAAGTTAGCAGTATAGATTTAAGATAGCTATCTAAGCCATTTGGCTTAGATAGCGGATGCATTAGGTCCTACCCATACTTACCTCACTGCCTTGTTAGCTAGCCCCAAGCATGACAGGGCTCACTCTTCTCAACTCAGCGATTTTGGATAAAAAATTGTCAGCCATGTTCCCTCAAACTCTCAGCAAAACAATAGACAATCTGCATAAGCTAGGCGAGGGCGTGCTAACCCTGAATAATGATACGAGTACTTGGATGCTCCACCTTGCAGAGGGTCAATTGATATACCCCGTTAGTGTCTTTCATCGAGTCAGGCGATGGGATCGTGCCATAAGAGAGCAACGACTGAATTGGCGTTGGAGGATTGCTCCCGAATGGCTATCGGCGTCATCGCTTTGGGAACTGTTGTTATTTGAGCAAGGATTTGCCCAGCAGCGATTCGGCTCCCTTCAAGCTAAGCTAGTCATCCGCAGCGTGGTTCAAGAGTGCTTTTTTGAGCTTAGCCGCAACGCCGAGCTACAAATCGTCTGGACCCCTATGCCAAAGCCCTTATCAGCTTGCTTCAAAACGGCGGCACTTTCTACAAGAGAGTTAAAGATGCTCTATCACAAAGCCGCTAGCATGCAGCGGGAATGGCAGTCTGTTAAGTCTAGGAACCTTAACCCAAATCTTGCTCCTGTGTTAACTCAAGCAGTCAATCCAGAGAGTCTTCCCATTAGCCCGATGTATCTGACTGGTCAGTTTAATCTCTGGGATATCTCCCTGTGGGTAGGGCGATCTTTGGCGTGGCTTGCCCAGGCACTCCTCCCCCTGGTTGAACGTAACTGCCTACAATTTAATCCATTATCAGATTTATTAGGCCCTGCCCCTGAGCCCACGACTGCCCTGATGAGACAACAGTCAGTGGCAGCGCCTCCGCCAACCTCCCCAGCGGCTGATCGATCTCAGCCGCTGATTGCCTGTATTGACGATA
>JBCCRZ010000246.1:0-8270 GCA_039200855.1 Cyanobacteria bacterium P01_D01_bin.44
ACCTCCAAACTACCAAAGCTTTTTTGAAGGTTAGCAAAGTAAATGGCGGGCCTGTCGTCTGGCATCAGGAACTCCTTGATATTTATGTAAGTAGATTGTCAGTGTTGACTGTCGGATAGGATCGACATAGGAACTTGGGAAGGGAAAGCCTCATGGCGTCGCCTTTCCGCGTCTCTGCGTCCGCCCTAACCAAAGTTTTGAGATTGACGCAGTCCTGGATGAGTAATAGCGTATCCCCAAAATGACCGATAAACAGCGTTAATTATTACACCACGAACAAATCAGGGTTCTGCTTCTTTGTAGACTAGGAGCTATAGTTTGAGCAAAAATGAACGCTTCAACAAAATTTTGGTAGAACCATGATTAAACGCTCTCGATTTCTGAAAAACACAGCTTTAGGATTAGGGGCCGCCCTTGTGTTGGCAGCCTGCGGCGGTGGCGGCTCGACCCCAGCCCCCGAGGCAACAGACGGGGATGCTGGGGTAAGCAGCGGTGGTACCTGGACCGTTGGCACAGAACCGGCCTTCCCACCGTTTGAATCCCAAGGTGATGGGGGTGAGCTGGTAGGCTTTGATATCGACTTGATGAAAGCCATCGGCGAAAAAGCAGGGGTGGAAGTCGCCTTTGAAAGTCTGCCTTTTGACGGTCTGATTCCTTCGCTACAATCGGGTACCATTGATGCCGCCATCAGCGGCATGACCATTACCGAGGAACGGGCTCAGACGGTTGACTTTTCTCGGCCTTACTTTCGGGCGGGCCTTGCGATCGCAGTCGCAGAAGGCAACACAGAAGTCACCTCCCTGCCTGATCTAGAAGGTAAAAAAATCGCTGTCCAGATTGGCACCACTGGTGCTGACCAAGCCAAAGAAGTCCCGGGTGCTGAAATCAGCACGTTTGACTCGGCTCCACTGGCGCTGCAAGAACTGACTAACGGCAACGTCGATGCGGTGATTAATGATGCTCCAGTTACCTTAGATGCCATTACAACCGGCAAGGTGCAAGGCGTTGAGGTGGTGGGTGAGTTGCTTACCGAAGAGTTCTACGGCATCGCACTCCCTAAGGATTCACCCAATACGGAAGCCATCAATACGGCCATGGCGGAAATGCTCTCAGATGGCACCTACGCTGAGATTTATCAGACATGGTTTGGCACTGAGCCAGATGTTGATTTACCTGAGTCCGCCTTTTAGTGAGGCACGAGAATTAAAAATCTGGCCGTATATCTAACTCCCGCCGCCCTCTCCCCAACTCTGCTCCTGGGGGAGAGGGGCTAGATTTGGCCCCCTTGCTTTCTTACATCTTTAGCATTGGAGATATCTTTTGAGCGAGTCTCTAGGTTACATCGTCGAGGCCATTCCAAATCTGCTCCTGGGGGCTGTGATTACCCTACAGCTGACAGTTGCTTCAGTTTTCTTGGGGTTAATTTTGGGGACGCTAATCGGCATTGCCCGGTTGTCTACCTTTAAACCCCTCAGTATTGCAGCCCGTGTTTACGTTGACTTCTTTCGCGGGACGCCGCTGCTGGTGCAGCTATTTATGATCTACTTTGGCATCCCTGGACTCACAAGCACTTTAGGGATTCCGTTTAAGTTTAACCAGTGGAGTGCCGCTGTTTTGGCCCTGACCCTAAACTCGGCTGCGTATCTGGCCGAAATCATGCGGGCGGGGATCCAGTCTATTGAGCGGGGCCAGTGGGAAGCCTCTGAGTCCATGGGTCTTGGCCCTATACAGACAATGCGTTATGTGGTCTTTCCCCAGGCGTTTCGACGGATGATCCCGCCGTTGGGCAATGAGTTCATTACGCTACTCAAGGACACTAGTCTGGTGGCCATCATCGGCTTTGAGGAACTGTTTCGACGCGGCCAACTGGTCGTGGCGACCAACTATCGAGCATTTGAAATTTATGCGGCAGTTGCCCTGATGTATCTGGTGCTAACTACGATTTCTGCCCAAGCCTTTATCTGGCTAGAAAAATGGATGGACCCCCTGGAGAAGACGAAACGAAAAGCGAGGGTCGCCACGCATCAGGTCGCAGCAGAATAAGGGAGCTCAGGCAGATATTGCCCGCTTATCATGACCAAAATTTGAATCTGGATGATGACTAGGTGTCCAGTTCCAGCTCTTGGGTAAACCACATATAGAGTCCATAGCCCATCTGTAAAGCCAGCAATCCCATCAGTAAGCATTGCAAGATAAGTGCGTACATGCCATTGCTGAGCCAACCCAAAATGATTGCGATCGCACCCGCCCCAAGCTTAAGAGCAGGACTCAGAGTGGGATGCGTTGGTTCATCCAGATCTCGGCGTAGGCAGAGTTCTAGCAGCCCCATCATGATCAGCGCAGCCCCAATCGCACCAGCAATCAGGAAACCGTTATCGCGTTGAAGAATCCAGTCTTCGTCTGAGATCAGTTTTTGAGTACCGACACCAGCGGCGGTGATTGAGATCGCCAGCGGCATATGTGAATATCCCCAGAGAAACGTCCAAATCGTTTACACAAGGAAATTTAGAATTTCATGTCCCAAAGCTTCCCTAAGGTCAAAATTGTCGCGGTTGGCAAGGTCAAAAAGGGCTGGGTCAAAGACGGTATTGAGGTTTATCACAAACGTCTGCCAGAGGTGGAGGTGGTGGAAATCAAAGATGCGGGGAAAGACCAGGAAGCCCAGAAACTAAAAAGTCTGCTTAAAACCCATGACAAGCTGATTGTGTTGACCGAAGACGGCCAGGTATTTGACTCAGTTAAATTTGCAAACTGGTTGGGGCAAGAAGCCTCTGGCACATTGCTTTGCTTTATTGGAGGCCCAGCAGGGGTTCACCCAGCGTTAAAACGGCAGGCCCACCAAACCCTCAGCCTATCGGCAATGACCTTTCCCCATGAGATCGCTAGGCTGCTGCTGTTAGAACAGCTCTACCGCGCCAAGACGATTATGCAGGGAGGCAGCTATCACAAGTAGTCAAGCCCTGTTGCCCATAATTAGCTATCAAGGCCACAATGTATAAAGATAAAAACTATGAAAATTCTAGTTTTGATGTTCTAGAGATCACAGGGTAATCACAAAGGATGCCCCCACCAGCCTCTTCTTAGACATGAAAACACCGCTGCAACTGCCAACTGATACTTGGGTGACCGCTTCCTGGGATGATTTTCTGCAGGTTCAAAATGACCCTGCTTATGAAAAAGCCAAGCTCTACTACTTAGAGGGAGAAATTCGCATTGAAATGAATGCAGCAGTTGGGCCCAATCACGCCAGAGATAATGCGGTTATTCCCCTGGTAATTAGCCTCTTTTGCATGTCCAAGGGGCTCGCTCAAAATAATCTGGTCAATTGCAGTTTTAATAAAAAAGGCGCAAAAGGATGCCAACCTGACCTCGCTTATTACATAGGCCACAACGCCGTGAATACGCCCGCAGGTAGTTCTGTTGTAAATCTGAATGGTCAGACTGCGCCTGATTTGGCCATCGAAATTGCCGATACCTCAGTCATTGATGATCTGGGCAAAAAACGAATGCTCTATGAATCACTCAGCATTCCTGAATATTGGGTAGTTGATGTCAAAAAAGCCCAAGTGATTATCTTTGCGATTGCAAACGGCGGTAGCCGTCGGATTGAAACCTCGCTTGTTTTAACCGGTTTGGGGGTTCAAATATTAGAGTCAGCTCTCAAAAAGAGCCGCACTTCTGATCAGACGGCGGTGGGCCAATGGCTCATGAGCCAATTTCAATAGCAATGGCTACTCAATCTCTTCATGAAGATTGCTGCCAAACCACTGGTTTATCCGATCTTGGAGGTAACCTTGCTCTTGCAAACTGAGAATTTCTCGATTGATGTTTTCGAGTAACTCATCCTGGCGATCCTCGGCGACGGCGATGCCATAGTCTTCTTGGGTGAGTCGCTCACCGATCAGCTCAAATTTATCGGGATTGAGATTCACCAGATAGCGTAAGGTCGGATAATCGCGCAGGACACCGACTACTTCGCCTGATTCAAGGGCGGCCACCGCAGCGTCAAAGTCAGGATACTCGACCATGCGAACGGGGTGCGATCGCAAAAAGGTAGCCGCCGTCGTGCGCTGCACAACCCCAATCGGTTGACCTTGAAAATCCGACAGAGATTGATCACTCTCTGCAAGCTGCACCACCGTCATTGATGCAATAAAATCACCCACAATAAAAAAACTAACCCCCATCCAAACGCAAGCCAGCAAACGACCCGTGAACTTGATCGGCGTAATATCACCATAGCCAAACGTGCCCAGGGTCACCAGGGCAAACCAAATCCCTTGCCCCACACCTGAAATAGGGCTACCAGAGAAAGCCGCGTTGTGCTTGCGTTCAACCAGCCAAATCAAACTGCCGAAAACAGCACTGCTGATCACCACTAATAAAATCGGTCGCAGGGTCGACCAGGCAAATAAACGGCGACCCAGTTTCTGGAGAAAGTTAGGCTTATCAACCGTCACCATCAGCTGGAGTCCAGCCTGGTAAAACGGATAGGAAAAATCTATCCCGTAGGCTTCGCGCGCTGAGGTGATAGAGATACCTGCGGCAGCCACATCAATCTCACCCGCCAGCAACGCATCGAGCGTTTGTCCCACTGAGTCGTAGCGCACCCACTCAGTTTTGACATCTAGCTCATCGGCAATAGTTTGCCACAAATCAATCGTGTAGCCATAGGGTAACTCCTCGACAGATCCCCCATCAGACTTCGGCAAAAACACAAAGGGTTGAATTTCGTTAGTGCCAACCTTCACGACAGACTTAGGGTTTGCGGGTAGATCAATCTCCTGTGCCAGCAAAGACACTGACTGCCCCAATGCAACCGCTCCAGCCATGCCTAAGCACAGCGCAATCCCTATGCCTAATCGTTTCATACCCCTGACATATCAAGATCACGAACCATGGCTTGCCCTGCCAACCAACCTGTGGTCCAGGCACTTTGAAAGTTAAAGCCTCCCGTAATACCGTCAATATCTAAGATTTCGCCTGCGAAGTAAAGACCTGGGCAGGATCGACTCGACATTAGCTTAAAGTCCACTTCCCTGAGTCGCACACCGCCACAGGTGACAAATTCTTCTTTGAAAACACCTTTACCCTGAATGGAATAGTGTCCTTGGTTTAAACCTGTCACCAGACAATTCATGGACTGTTTAGATAGATTAGCCCAGGTCAACTGAGGGGAAAGCTCACAGCGCTCACATAAATATTGCCAAAATCGCTTGGGGAGAGAGAAGGGATTATAGTTTGAGATCGCACGCCGTGGCATTTCCCCCTTAGCTTGCATCAACGCGTGACGTAGTTGCTCTTGGGTCAGCCCTGGCAGCCAGTTTACCTGCAATGTGGCTTGATATCGCTGTCCGTGCAGCACCCTTGCCCCCCAGGCTGAGAGTTTAAGAATAGCAGGACCGCTAAAGCCCCAGTGGGTAATCAGGAGCGGGCCGGTCTGAAGCAAAGGTTTCTTGACTCCAGCTACTTTTAGCCTCAGATCGACCGGATCAATCGAGAGTCCGCTCAGCTGGTGGAGGGATTTATCTGGCACATTCAAGGTAAAGAGAGACGGCACCGGGGGCTCAATGGTATGACCTAAGGACTGGGCAATTCGATATCCCTGGGGACTGCTGCCAGTAGCAAGCAAGATGCGATCGCACTCCACAACCTCCCCAGATTTCAACCCCACCTGAAACCGATCGCCTGTTTTTTGAACACTTACCACCGCCGATCGAGTTCTGACCCGTACCCCCAGCTCATCCGCAGCCTGCCTCAGACAGTCCACAATCGTCGCCGAGTCATCGGTGGTCGGAAACATCCGCCCATCTGCCTCGGTTTTGAGCAGCACACCGTGGCGGCGAAACCAGGCCACGGTATCTTTGGGCTGAAATCTTGAAAACGGACCGAGCAGGGCCTTACTGCCCCGAGGATAGTTTTGCACTAACTGACGAGGATCAAAGCAGTGGTGGGTAACATTACAGCGACCACCGCCGGAAATACGGACTTTTGCCAACGGCGCTGGCCCAGCCTCAAAGAGGGTGACTCTGGCCGTAGCGGCAGCAGTGGCGATCGCGCCAAAAAACCCGGCAGCCCCGCCGCCAATAACTGCTATGCGTTGAACTTCGGGCATATATTTTGGTGGTTAAGTCCATGTTTGATCATGCGGCATCTTGGCTTGATGGGCCCGCAGACCTAGCATTTGTACTTTCATTGTCATATATTAATGAATGTGAAGGTAGCTCATACTTCTATTTGAAAGTAGAGATGCTTTATAGTGATGATTGCCTGGTTGTCTCAGACTTTTTCGTTGTTTGAGGCAGCCATTTTTCTATTTAAACTTGATAATAAGAGTGTTGAGTTTTGTAATTATTCCTGTGGCAAGCAAAGCGCAAATTAAACAACATCTGGCGATGAGCACAACTGTCAAGCTGGCTATCACCAGTCCGGCTAAATCAGATGAAGCTCGCAAAATTAGAACGATGGAGCATGTCCAAAAAAGCAAGGGAGCCAGTGCTTAAGTAAGTCTAAGGCTCACATCAAAAAATATCGGTCTTACAGCAACCGCCGTAAATCGCTGAATTTTCGGAGCAGCTCTTGGGGGCTGCTTTTTTGTGTGTGATCGCAAGAAAGTGCGATCACGCTGAGCATAAGTACTTATCCGTGGGCACACATCCCCCCGTTCGTACTAGGTTGTCGCAAGTGATCTGCCACAACCTTCTAAGTGACCCATCTCACAGGTCAGTATTAACACTGACACATTTATTCTCATATCTAAGTGCTAACACTTAAAAAGCGAACAGATTTCAAGGAGCTGAAAATAAATACTGAAGATAGTTTCACAGTATTTACGGTCAGCCTTATTCAAGCTTAAAAATAAGTAAACTAAAATACCAGTATTGTCATCAATGCTCTACAGCTATGAAAACGCTCGGGGCCCATACTGTTATGAACTACCCAGACACCCAATCTTCAGTCACCTTTACCAGCATGCGCACAGCTGACTGGTCAAAAGCCGCCATCAAAAAAGCCAATAGCCTTGAGTTGGCCCAACAAACTATTTACGACAACATGTTAGAAGTCGTGAAACAAACCAGCCCTGAGCTGACGCTGGCCCTGTTTCATCGGTTGTTCATTGAGTACACCGAGCACAGTGCAGCTGACCTCTCTGCAGCTATGTATAAAATTGTCATTGCTAATAACAAAACCGAGTTTCTCTACACCCTCAAGCGTGTATGCTATATTTTGATCAACAACTGGGCCATACAGCGTCGATACAGCGCGATTAGCCAGCTGATTGCTCAGTTTAACGAGAAATCCATCCAACGAGAGGGCATCTCTCCCCTGATCAGACGGCTACGGACCTGGCTGCGAGAGTTTGTCATCAGTCAAGACTTTCGCGATTTGCAACTCTTTGTTGCCCGTTATGAGCAGCCCAAACACTGGAGTGAGCGCTACATCACCTACCTCTTGGCTCCCCAATATCTCAACGATAACAACCCAGCAGAACAACGAGAAGCCGCCCAAATCTTGGCACAGCAGCTCAAATCTCAGTTTCGGTTTGAGCTAGCAATGTACACCTCCCGCACCCAGTTTAACCAGATAAAAACAGAACAACTCCAAAACCCGACCGCACTTGGAGACTCGGTGTTACCTTTGATTAAGCGTATCTTGCTACGCCGCGGCTATTTTAGCTACGAAAACCTGGCCAATGTCTTTATCCAACAGTGCGAAAATGTCAGCTATCGAAAATTTAAGCAGGGGTTGGCACAGTACCTCACCTTCGCAATGTTCCCCTCTGACGTGAATGAATGCTTTAAAGCTGAGCTGAAGGCACGCTTAAAGACCCTCTACAGCAAGCACGATAACAAGCGACTCACCGATGCACTCATCCTCAGAACCTGTAATCGCATCATCGAAATGTTGATTACCGAAGATCAGAGGATGCCATCCCCCATGCTTAACTCGTTTTTGACCTATGGCAACCCGCTGGCACTGTCTATCTTGCTGTTAAAGTTAGCGCTGCTGTGCCCCCATTCCCAAGCCCACATGGAATGGCGTTTGGCCGATCTCATTCGTTACTACGAAGATTATCAAGAAGAGGATTGTCAGTGGACAATTCAGTTTTTTGAAATTTTTCGCATTACCTTTGCGATTTACTCAGGCCATGTTAAATACAGCCTGGTAGATCTTAAGGACACCGCTAAAGCTGGCGAAAGCGGGAAAGTCTCGATCAATCTAGATGCCTATCGCATTTTTTCACAGTTAAAACAGCCCCCAAGTCACTC
>JBCCRZ010000247.1:0-8269 GCA_039200855.1 Cyanobacteria bacterium P01_D01_bin.44
AATCAACGGACGAAAACGCCATTGTCGCCGCCCATCCACGTCGTCAAACTGGATATCGGCCTGCGCTGACTCCAGCTCGGTGCCCGCCATCAGATCGACAACAATCCGCACCGCATCGTCGGAATATTGTGAAACCCGAATGCGCTCGACCGCGCCATCATAGGTTCGCTCTGTATCAACATCCCCTAGCTGGGTCTCGGGGATATCCAGCACAATGCGGGCGGGCTCTGCCAATAAGAAAAACTGAGGCATCACCCCCTCGGGTAGCGAAAACTCAAGCTGTTGGGTGGCTGGGTCAAAGGACCAGGCCGACAGTTCCTGTTCGTTGGCGTGGGCTGTCCCTGGGAAAACTGCATTGGCCGATATGGCAACTGGGCAAACCATTGCCGTGGCGATCAGACCCCATCTCCAAATTTGCTGCTGTCCAAACTGCTGCCCCATGTGCTCTAAACCCCCTGTTGGAGAAGAATTGACGCGATTAAAGGTATCAGCATACGCCAATTTGCAAAAAATAGGCTGTTTTTTTGATAAAAGTTTCGGGGGGTCTAAGATTTATGCGCCATGATGGGGGTGCTGCAATGGAGATCTAGACCTGTGGAAATGCATGAATTGTTTACATTGTTACTGCTACTGAGCCCCGGTTTATTGCTCTCTGTGATTGTGATGACGGCCTTTTCGTTTGGAGGGTAAATCAGATGGTGATGGTCGAGTCAACCATGCTGCCTTTGGGCACCGCTGCCCCTGCTTTTGAGCTACCTGATGTGGTCTCAGGTGAGCTGATCTCCTTAGACACCTTTGCGGGCAAAAAGGCACTGCTGGTGATGTTTATTTGTGCCCACTGCCCGTTTGTAAAACATGTGCAGCAAGAGCTGGCCAAGCTAGGCAGCGACTATGTCTCTAAAGCAATTGGCATCGTTGCGATTAGCTCAAATAGCCTCGAAACCCATCCCCAGGATGGGCCTGAGTATCTGAAATCTATGGCTGAGACCCTGGGATTTAATTTCCCTTATTGTTTCGATGCGGATCAGTCGGTTGCCAAGGCTTATACAGCAGCCTGTACCCCCGATTTCTTTTTGTTTGATGCGGATATGAAACTGACCTATCGCGGTCAGCTCGACGATAGTCGCCCCGGCAACGGCAAGCCGGTCACTGGCTCTGATCTGCGCGCGGCCATAGACCAGGTGCTGACTGGGCAGACAGTCCCGCCTGAGCAGATGCCCAGCATTGGCTGCAATATCAAGTGGTCTCCAGGTAACGCGCCCGCCTATTTTGGAGCATAGAGATATATTGGTTTCCAACCCTAAGCGGCAAGATGTGTCAGGCAATCAGGCCATGGGGTCGTCAGGAATTGTCTTCCTAGGATTCTAAATTGTGATCTACTAACTCGAAGTCATTGCGACTACAGATTGCGCTTAAAATCGTTAGACTGGAGTTATTCCTATCTGTAACTCGGTTATGGCGCACCTTAAAGATCGACGGTCTCAAAACATCGAAGGTGATTTATATGTCGATAGTACCTGCATTGACTGCGATACCTGTCGCTGGATGGCTCCTCAGATTTTTGCCCGAGCGGACGGCCAGTCTGCGGTTCATCATCAGCCTACTAATGAAAAAGAACGCCTAGCGGCTTTGCAAGCGCTGCTGGCTTGCCCCACCGCCTCTATCGGCACTGTTGAGAAGCCGATGGATATGAAACAAGCCCAGGCCAGTCTGCCGATTCTTGTCGAAGACACTGTTTATCATTGCGGCTATCATTCCGAGAAATCCTATGCGGCGGCTAGCTATTTCATTCAGCGTGCCGATGGCAATATCCTGGTTGATTCGCCCCGGTTTACCCCGCCCTTAGTTAAGCAGCTAGAGGCGATGGGCGGGGTGCGCTATCTGTATCTCACCCACCGTGACGATGTGGCTGATCACCAACAGTTTCACGACCATTTTGAGTGCGATCGCATTCTCCACGTTGACGACATTAGTCGAGAGACACAAAGTGTTGAGATTCAGCCCAGCGGGACTGAGTCCTATGTTCTGGCAGACAATCTACTGATCATCCCGGTGCCCGGTCACACGAAGGGGCATACGGTGTTGCTATATGACAACAAGTTTTTGTTCACAGGCGATCACCTGGCCTGGTCGGTCTATCTAGAGCATCTATATGCGTTTCACCGATACTGCTGGTATTCTTGGCCGCAACAGATTGAATCGATGAAGCAACTGCTAGACTACTCGTTTGAATGGATTTTGCCAGGGCACGGTCGCCGTTATCACGCTGACCGCACAACGATGGCCGCCGAGATGCAGCACTGTGTTGAGTGGATGGAGGCTCAATTTTCTTAGACATGCCTGCACCGCTTTTAGTGGTTGAAATTGTCTCTCCTGATAATCCCTCACGAGATTATCGACAAAAGCGCTCTGAGTATGCCGTCCGAGAGATTCCAGAATACTGGATTGTAGACCCAATCACTCAAAAGGTAACGGTACTGATACTCCGAGAGGGGTTTTATGACGAAACAGTATTTGTGGGCAATCAGTCAGTTGAATCGCCTACCTTACCCTCGTTTTCGTGTACGGTCGAGCAAGTTTTAAATTATCAAGATTAAGCTTCTTCCCATTTCTGATAGAGATCTTCGGCGTAGGTCAAAATCTCTTCGTTGGGTAAGCGAATTTTGGGTTTCTGTCGCGGGTAGCTGGTTTCGATGGCTTCGGCGTCTTGTTCAACCACCAGGGCAACTCCTTTAAGGATGCTACTGTTAAAGGCTTTTAGAAAGCTATATTGGTACTGAGCGAAAACCAGAACAATTGAGCGAGTACAGTGCTGACTTTCTGGATAAAGCAAGTGCATCTGCACTAATTTACCTGTTGGCAGAGCTGTGTGCACGACAGTTGTTGAGGGAAATTCATATTCCAGGTGGATTTTGTATTGTTTAGGCAATAACAACAGCGCTGGATTGCTCAACAGCTCTCGCCAGGAATTATCGGCCCGTTCAAGCCCTTGGATAACAGTCGCACAGTAGCCATCTTTCGCAAAGTGAGAAACGTGATTGTTTTTGATCCGCAGAACATCTCGGTGGGTGCCGTTTTGGTGATTGTAGTCATAATTGATCAGTACGTTGCTGAGAAAGTCACCCTGGATGCTGCGGGAAATAGCCACCCCGACAAATTCGTACTCCGCTGCAATCTGTTGATGTAGTTCAGGAATAGGTAATCTTGGCTCGTGACCGCCATAGGTCCAGATAAAGTCTCCTTTTACAATGAGGCCCAGAGACGCGATCAGGGGTCTTCCTTCAGTTTTGCCATTGCGACACACCTGGCCGCTACCGTTAAATTCGACGGTATGAAATGGGCAAACAATTGTATTGTGTTCTTGACAAATCCAGCCGTTAGCAAGGGAGGCTTGCTGATGGGGGCACACATTCTCTAACGCAAAAACACCCCCTCGAGTATCTTGCCACAGCACATAGTCTTGGCTGTTGAGGGTAAGTTTATAGGGCTGATTTTTGCCCAATATGGAACGATGGGCCACCAACCAGGGTGCGCCAGGTAGGATTGCCATCCCTTATTCCCACTCATTAAACTCAGCTTGCTTGCGGCGTCGTGCTCGACGGGTGTCTTGCCAGGCACTGCCAACGCCCTGCAAAATGCCCCGTCCGATTAGACCAATGCCGCGTCCGACCACTTCGGTGAGCACATAGACGACGCCGCTACCCACAAATGAGATCACAGTGCGCACCCTGGGTGCAAGGGCATCGCGGGTTTCAATAGCCATGGTGAGCACCCATTGCACGCCTGAGAGCTGATCTAGCTCATCGCGACGGGGGGCGTAAATGGCGTCTGACTCAATGCCGCGTGGGGTGAGTCTGAGCAGGCGATACTGGCTTTCAAACACGGCTTTGGGCTCATTTACCCAGTTATCCCAGCGATAGCGCCAGGCTAAATCGTTGCGAAACCGTTCGATGTCGCGGGTTGACATCAGCCGGCGATGGTAGAGACTTTTTTTGATCGCTTCAATGTCGGCCAGACGATTAAGCAAGGGCTGCATGACGGCATTCGCCATTTGAATGATTAAATTTTCGAGTAGCTTTTCGCTGTGGCGAATCGCCTCTGGTGTCGTGGCTAGATAGGATGCACCGTCGATAAATAGAGATTCTTGAAATAGCCAGTGACCTAATAGCTCAGAGGCAAGCGGGATCTGGCTGAGAATTTCAGTTCGTATGGTTTGCTGTTCTTGTCGTAACACGGAGACGACTTCTTGCTCAACGGCATTAACCCGGACGGTGTAGTACTTGCCAAAAAACTCTTCGATCACGGAGAACCAAAGATCATCGAGTAATTTGGGGGTTTTCTCAGGGAGTTGGCCCGGTTGGATGTGTGACTGGCGCAAGTCGTCTAGCAAATCTTCGAGCTTGCGCAAGATGATATAAAACAGCTCGCGCTTTTTCTCAGTGCGCAGAATGTCGATTTCTAACGGGAAGGGACAGGTGTTGTCAAGGTTGGTTTGCAGTTTGCTAAAGACCGCCTCAAAGATCAGGGATTGGATATCGCCCGGTCGAGATCTCAACGCCGATTCTGGTATGCCTGATAATGCGGCCCCTTTTCTCGGTGACCCAGTGCCCTCAACCGATCTATCTCCCCAGGCTGCTACAGCCACGGATCCAGGTGCATTGGCGAGGGGAGCGCTAGCTGAGGTGAGATTCGCGCTCCCCATGAGGTCCCAATGGTTGCCCCAGCTATTGTCTCTAAATCGGGGGGTCGCCCATAGTTGTTTAACGAGCCATCGAGCGGCTTTGAGTTCGCGGGCACGGCCTTTGAGGACCTGGGCGTTTAGCCAGGTCAGACGACCACTCTCGCGGGCAGTTTGGACCTCGGCCATGGCCTGGTGGATTTGTTGCAGACCTGAGAGCCGCATACTTAGCCGCATTGCTGTAAACGGCCCTGGAATTTGAGTCGGCATCGGGGGGCGAACCGATTCGGCGGCGGGGAGTGGAGACTGAGGGCGGGCTTGGGCGACTTCGCGGATTAGTTGAGCCAGGTCGCGGACGGGCATGCCGCGGGTGCCATAGCCGTCGGCCCCCACCTGTCGAGCTGCTGACTCAAGGACGGGCTCGGCCTTTGCGCTGAGGATCAGCACGGGCAAATTGGGAAATTCTGACTTAATGGCGCGGCATAGCATTAGACCCGGCATTTTATCGGGGTCATCCTGGCCTAAGCCCATGTCTAAGACCACCAGATCAATCGGGCGCAGATCGCGACTGCGTAAGGTTGGCTGATCAAAGGCTTTCTCCAGGGCCCGGAGGCGCGATCGCAACTGCTCAAGTGCAGCTTGGGCACCGCTGGCCTCATCCACCACCTGAAAGCCCGGTAGCTGTTCTAACCAAACCCGCAGACCCAGTCGAAACGTTGGGTCTTCATCCACCAGCATCAGTTGAAGGGGACGCTCACTCATGCGGGGTTGGGCTTAGTAATCGTCGTAATAGCCGTCATCGTCGTAGTAGCCATCCTCTTCATAGTAGCCATCCTGGTAATATTCATCTTCGTAGGCCTCGGCTTCGGCAGCCCAAATGGCGGCCAGCTCGGCATCCCAAATATTGATAGAGCGTCTGGCTTCACTGTAGAGAGCACGACCATAGCCAATCTGGGCGGCCACTGCGATCGCATCTGACAGCCGTCCTCGCGCCGCCAGGTTCTCAGCCCGCACTAAAATCGGTCGGTCTTCCGCAATTTGGATCTGGGTAGTCCAGCCGCTGGCCAGCTCTCGGGCCTGAGCGTGGAGGGCGCGCCCTTCCTCAACCTGGTCGATTTCTTTGACCGCATCGCGGAGTTTGCCCTGATCAGCCAGGGCAATCGCCTGATCGATAATCGGCTGATCTTCGATGATTTGGATACGTTTGGTCCATTCTGCAATTTTGGTTTGGGCCTCAATCCGCAAGGCCCGACCCAGGGCGACTTGACGGGCTTCGTCGATAGCCGATTGAAAGCCTTTCAGATTTTCGGCTGAGGCGAGCTGTTCGGCCCTGATTAGATAGGGACGATCTTCGATGCGCTCCACTTCTTTAGCCCAGTGAGAAATCAGGGTTTGGGCCTGAATCCGCTGGGGGCGATCGGAGGTGACCAGCTGGGCTTGCTCAATGGCCAGGCGGTAGGCAGGTTTGTACCCCAACTGCGCCACCATGTTGGCAAAGTAGAGCTGCCTGAGGTCCTCAAGCTTTTGGGCCCAGGCACTGGCGCTATTTTGAGCCTCGGTATAAAAAGGACTGGTTTTAGGGATTTGCCGAACGGCCCGGATCGCTTCTCCCAAGCTGAGCAATTTGCCATAGGAGGGCAACCAATGCTGGTCAACCTGATTAATTAAACGTTTGGCGTAGGCAAAGTTAATCAAATCTTGGGCTTCGGGAGATTTGGGTAAATCAACCGGCACTTTTTGAATCGCCTCAATCGCCCCGTCGAGATCCTCTTGCTCCCATTTGCGGAAGCTATATTGCAAAATGGTATCTGACCACTGGTCAATCGATGTTTGGGCTTCGGGCCAGGCCTGACTGCGGATGTCGATTTTTTGAACCAGCTCCAATGCCTGAACAGCCCCCTCAAAGTCTCCGGCCCGAGCAACGGTGCGAGCTTCTTCTAATTGAGCACGAGAATTTTGCTCCCGTTGGACCTCTTGCATCAAGGTCTGGTGCCGCTTGGCTAGCCAATAGTCGCTGTTGAGCAGCTTAAGCTCTTGCAGGGCTGTGCGGGCGGTGGGCCAATCTTGCTTGGCGATGGCTTGCTCAGCTTTCTGGGCGATGGCCTCCCCTTGCTGCCACTCCCCTTGCCAGTTTGCGATCGCATCTTTGACGGTCGGATACACCTCCGCTTTCTCCGGGATCTGCTCCGCCAGCTCCACCGCCCTGGCCAGATCTCCCTGCTGTATTCGATCCTGGGCCTTGGCCAGCAGGGCCTCTGACCATCGGTTCAGGAGACTTTGGGATTCTTTATGGGCAGGATGGGTCTCGGGCCAATCTACGGCCAGTGCGATCGCCTCAATCAGGGCTTGTTCAGTGCCAGTTTCGGCTTTGACCTTGGCACAGTAAAACCGCTCACCATCCGTACTAAATGTAGAGATTTGCTCACAATTGGGCAGAGGTGGGATGCGGGTCATCCAGGCCAATGCCCAAATGCCCAATGCACTTGAGCCCACCAAGAGGCTCAGCCACAACAATGGCCACAACCAGCCAGCCTGGCGGCGTGGCCTCAAAATTTCGGCATCGGGTTGAGAAGTTGTGGGGGTTGAGGTCATATTGGCCCAGGGCGACACAGTCTTTAAGACGGATGAATACTGAAGGGATGCTGCCCAGCAACACACGTCAAATTTTTTGATGTCATTGTAGAGGTAATTAGCTCAGTTAAACAGGGCTTTAAACCTTATTTACGCCCTAATGCTGATACTGGTCACCACCCAATTGTTAAACGGCCTCTTCTACCTGTAGAGGCTGTGGGATGGCAAAAGACCCTGTAAAAAAAAGGTTAGACGGCTGAATTATTTCAAATTATGACTGTTATCTGCTGGTTTGTTGCATTTTCTTGCCCGTTTGGAGTGCAGGTTTAAGGGTATCGATAAGATTTAGGGGCATTTCACAATGCAGCATCTATCTGAAATAGGAGTGATCAAATGGCGGAGCTTGTATCAGGTCAAGAATTTAGTCATGATACTTCCCCAAACGCTGCCTATAGCGTCAAAGGGACCGTTCAAATCTGTGCGACCAACTGTGACAAGAAAGAAGATGAACTCAAAGCGGGGTATAACGTTGTCAAGTTTGGTGGCTGCTCTTATTCAACGACGACAGAGGCTGATGATCAGGCCGCCACGGTTTTGATTCCCCTGGTGATGGCTGCCGGGGGGGTCTTGGATATTGAATTTGGCCATCGGACGGTGAGAAATTGGCTGGTTGTCTCAGGGCATAAAATTCAATTGCCTGATACGTATTTGGCCTATGCCAGGGGTAATCTCGTGGATTAAAGGGTTGAGTGTGACTTACTCATTTTCTGATGTCTAACGAGCAGGTGAGTACGCTTTGCTGGTGAGGGGGTGAGTACGCTTTGCTGGTGAGGGGGGAATTACGCTGCGCTGGTGAGCCATGAAGGCTCCCTACCATCTCACCACTCACCATCTCACCACTCACCACTCACCATCTCACCACTCACCACTCACCATCTCAATCAATGACTTGGCTGTAAAAAGTAGCTGCGTTAAAAAGTAGCTGCGTTCACTTAAGCGGATGTAAAGTGAGGAGGTGCG
>JBCCRZ010000248.1:0-8265 GCA_039200855.1 Cyanobacteria bacterium P01_D01_bin.44
AGCGCCTGCCTTTGTGCGAGAGGTGTTGGGCACCATGATGGCCCGCCACGGCGATGATCTCCCCGTCAGTGCCCTGCCCTGCGATGGCACCTACCCCACCGGGACGACCCGCTGGGAAAAACGCAATGTGACGGCAGAGATCCCAGTGTGGGATACGGATGTCTGCGTGCAGTGTGGCAAATGTGTGATGGTGTGTCCCCACGGGGTGATTCGCTCAAAGGTTTACACCCCAGACCCGCTAGAGACTGCGCCCGCCAGCTTCAAAAGTACCGACGCGCGAGATCGCAGCTGGCCAGATCTCAAGTTTACGATTCAGGTAGCGGCGGAAGACTGTACGGGATGTGCCCTCTGCGTGGATGTGTGTCCTGCTAAAAACAAACAGGAGCCCCGTCGCAAAGCGATTAACATGGAGCCCCAGCTGCCGCTGCGAGATCAAGAACGGGAGAACTGGGACTTTTTCCTCAACCTGCCTAACCCCGATCGGCTGGCCCTCAATCTCCATAAGATTGGTCAGCAGCAGATGCAGGAGCCGCTGTTTGAGTTTTCAGGGGCCTGTGCGGGCTGTGGAGAAACCGCTTATATCAAGTTAGCGACCCAGCTATTTGGCGATCGCATGTTAGTAGCCAATGCCACCGGTTGTTCCTCGATCTATGGCGGCAACTTGCCCACCACTCCCTGGAGCTATAACGCCGAGGGTCGCGGACCAGCCTGGTCCAATTCCTTGTTTGAGGATAACGCCGAGTTTGGACTGGGTTTTCGCATTGCCCTCGATCAGCACATTGATCAGGCGGTGAACCTGCTTCAGGAGTTGGCCGACCCGTCGCTGCCGTCGCCACTGCCCGGCAATTTAGCCAACACCTTGATCAACGCTGCCCAAACCGACGAGGCCGATATTGTTGAGCAGCGACAGCGGGTGGCTGACCTCAAACAACAGCTCTCGCAGTGGTTAGAAACACCGGGTTTACCCGCTGATTTGCGCCAACAAATCCAGAGTCTCCAGTCCCTGGCGGACTATCTAGCGAAAAAAAGCGTGTGGCTGATCGGTGGGGATGGCTGGGCCTACGACATTGGCTACGGCGGTCTTGACCACGTCATGGCCAGCGGTCGCAATGTCAATATTCTGGTGTTGGACACCGAGGTGTACTCCAATACGGGGGGCCAAATGTCTAAATCTACCCCCAAGGGGGCCGTGGCGAAGTTTGCCGCCGGGGGTAAACCCGCCTCGAAGAAAGACCTGGGTCTGATGGCCATGACCTATGGCAGCGTCTATGTGGCCAGCGTCGCCATGGGGGCTCGGGATGAGCATACCCTGCGGGCCTTTTTAGAGGCCGAGTCCTATGACGGTCCCGCCTTGATCATCGCCTATTCCCACTGCATTGCCCACGGCATCGATATGCAAAAGGGCATGCAGCAGCAGAAAGCAGCGGTGGACTCGGGTCGCTGGCTGCTATACCGCTACGACCCCCGGCGCATAGACCAGGGCGAGATTCCTTTGATGCTAGATTCTCGCACGCCCAGACTGCCAGTGGAAGCCGCCATGTATAGCGAAAATCGCTTTAAGATGCTGGCCCGTAGTAACCCGGCGGCGGCTAAACAGCTGCTCAAAGAAGCCCAGGCCGATGTCAATACCCGCTGGCAAATGTATCAATATCTGGCCGCTCGGCCCACCCCAACCCCGTAACCTAGAGGTTTCCTATGGACTTAACAACGACCTACCTGGGACTCAATTTGCGATCGCCCCTGGTGGTTGGGGCGGCGGCTCCCCTGAGCGAAGAGTTAGATACCTTGAAACGTTTAGAAGATGCTGGCGCAGCCGCAATTGTCCTGCATTCCATCTTTGAAGAACAGATTCACCAGGATGCCTTAGAGCTGCATCACCACCTTGAGCATGGCACCCATAGCTTTGCCGAATCCCTCACCTACTTTCCCGAACCCGACATCTTTCAGGTGGAGACCGATCAGTATCTGGAGCATATTCGTCAGGCCAAGGAGCGTTTAGCCATCCCGATTATTGCCAGCCTCAACGGCTGCTCCAAGGGGGGGTGGATGGACTACGCCCAGAGCATTGAGCAGGCCGGGGCCGATGCCCTCGAACTCAATATTTACTCGATTCCCACCGATTTAGACCGTTCTGGGGCCATGGTAGAAGAAGCGTATCTGGAAATCGTCCGCTGGATTAAAGCGGAAGTGAATCTCCCCATCGCGGTTAAGCTCAGTCCCTTCTTTAGCAATACCGCCAATATGGCTAAGCGTTTAACCGAAGCTGGGGCCAGTGGGCTGGTGCTGTTCAATCGGTTCTATCAGCCTGATCTTGATATCGAAGCCCTGGATGTTCGGCCCAATCTGTTGTTAAGTTCTCCCCAGGAACTGCGGCTGCCGATGCACTGGATTGCCCTGCTCCAGGGTCGCATCGACGCCGATCTGGCAGCTACCAGCGGCATCCACAAGGCAGAGGATGTGGTGCGATTGTTAATGGCCGGGGCCAATGTCACCCTGCTGGTCAGCGCTCTGCTCAGACATGGCATCTCCTATTTGCGTCGGCTTGAGCAAGATCTCACCACCTGGCTGAGTGAGCACGAGTATACCTCCGTCTCTCAACTCCAGGGCACCATGAGCCAGCTTAACTGCCCTGACCCCAGCGCCTTTGAACGGGTGCAGTACATGAAAACCCTGCAAACCTATCACACTCCCTGGCTGGTCCGGGAAGAACCGGTTGGATCAAGGTCATAGCGTTTACTGCGTTAAATCAGAGAAAGCCTGCCAGTCATCTGCTTGCGCGATGGCAGCCCACACCGATGCGATCGCACCCTGTGACAGGACCGTCGCTGGGTTATATCGCTTTAGGCGTTGACAAATCGCCGCCATCTCCGTTTCTGGCTGCTGTCGCAAGAGTCGATGATAAAGAACCTGCCAGGGCTTGAGGGCGAGGGCCTGCTCAGCCGACTCCAAGAAACTCAGATCACTCAACACTGCGGTGGGGTCTTCCCGCCACGAGGTCGAAAACTGCTGTTGCAATGCCTGAAAAAATCGATGATATCCAATTTGGGTCATGAACAACACCTCCAGAGTGAGGTGAATCAACGCGTTAGCATCCTCAGCTGGGAGACCCTCAAAGCCCAGTTTGGATAACATCGCCCGGTGATAAGCCCGATCGTACCGCTCAGTAAACGATTCTAGTACCACTTCCAGCGGTTCTTTCGGCATGATCCGCGCCAGAGGGCGTTGCAACATCTCCAGGTTCCAACGACAGATACTGGGCTGATTGCGATAGCTATACCGCCCCCAGCGATCAAAGGAAGCCGCCGTGAAGTAGGGGCTGTAGGTGTCAATAAAGGCATAGGGACCATAGTCAAAACCCTCACCCACAATAGACATGTTGTCAGTGTTGAGGACGCCATGACAAAACCCTGCCGCCATCCACTGGGCGACCAGCTCGGCGGTTCGCTGCACCAGCTCAACATAAAACTGAATATCTCGATCGGCAGACGACCAGAGATGGCCATAGTAGTGCTGAATCACATGATTGAGCAGCTGCCGAATCAGGTCAGGGCGATCAAAATAGTCCAGCCGTTCAAACGTGCCAAATCGAATGTGAGACCGGCTGAGACGCACCATCACCGCTGAACGGGTAGGCTCATCTGATCTGTCCAAATCCTCTCCAGTTTCGATCAGACTGAGCACTCGAGAGGTCGGTATTCCCAACCGATGCAAGGCTTCTGCAGCCAGGACTTCTCGGATACCCCCCAGCAGAGACATGCGCCCATCTCGCCCCTGAGAATGGGGCGTTTGCCCGGAGCCTTTTGTTCCTAAATCTAAAAGATGCCCGGTCACAGCGCGCACCTGACCATAGAGAAAGCCGCGGCCATCTCCCAAATAAGGATTGTACTGACCAAACTGATAGCCGTGATAGCGCAAAGCTAAGCCCGATGGCAATTGCTTCGGCGGTCTCTGCGGTTGTTTCTCCGGTTGCGCCCCAAGCTGCTGTCCCTTAAATTGACCAAAGGCTTCCGTGAAATGCTGATCAGTGATAGCCTCAGGGGCTAGGCCCAGCAGAGGCAGCAAATCGTCATTGCGAAATCGGAGCAGAGACTTTGGAAAGGTTGCCGGTCGCACGCGATCATAAAAATCATCGCCCAGGGAGGCCAGCGGTGACTCATAGGGGAGTTCAAAAAACGGATTAGGGTCATGCATGAAGTCCCGATTGGGTTTAATAGTGCTTGGCTTGATGGGTAATCGGATCAAACTCAAATCGCTGCTTGCGCTCAGTCTCTCCATAAAGATTGAAGGTCACTAGCGGCTTTTCACCGAGCGCTTGTACGCGGTGAATTGCGGCTGGGGCAAAGCTAATGATATCGCCGTAACTCAAGGTCTGCTCTGCAACGCAGATGATTTTGTCCGGAAACGCTGGCTCAGGCACCCGTCGCCATAGGGTATTTTTCTCTTGACCTTGAAGTATTGCGACCACGCCCCAGGTGCCATGACTATGCACCGACGACATGGCACCTGGCATCAGGGTCTCGATCTGAACCGTTAACGGATAGCCAATTTCATCGTAGAGATTGAGAATAGCCGTTTCCATAGTCAAGTCAGGCTCAGGTCGCTGGGTTTGTAACCAGTAGGAGTTAAGCACAAGTTTACGAACTAACCGGCGGAGGGTGGGCAGACACTCACATTGGTGCTCAGTCGTCGCCTGCTTAAGCCCCTCTTCGACCTCTGTTAAAAACCGATAAAAACGGTACGGGGTTTCAAGTAAATCCCATTCTCGGGGGGTGGGGCATAGATTGCACTGCCCCGCTTCTGTGACTATCCAATCCTGACTCACTCCTCGCTCCCAGCTAACTTGAATTGAGTAAAGAAATCAAACAGAAAAACACTGTTCTACGCCGTTCTACGCCCGATCTCTTGAGAAGCCACTTAAACGATACAAAAAATTAGCTAGATAAGTCTATTTTGTTCTAATTTTTTCTGTTTTAGAGAGAATGGTCGGGATACCATCAGCTGATTTGTTCAAAAATCGTAATTTAGACAACAAAAATCTGAGCCTAAAAGTTCATATAAAACATCTTGATGATTGAGAAATCTCTAAGCTCGAACAGCCATCCAAAGTTTTTCTCAATGAACAATATTAGTAGAGGTAATGTGAGCTGTTTTCTCGCAGAAAACCGTGATTCAGGCAACAAAAATCTGATCCTAAAAGTTCACTTCAAACATCTCCCAGACGCTTACTAAAAAAATAATTAAACCGTATCGAGTGACATAGAATACCCGAGATTGAAATTGTTATCCCTAATAGGGTGAAGTCGCAGCAAGGATCTGAAATCGCTGCCCCGTAAATCATGATTGTCCGCTTTCGATTCAATTATTCAATGGATTTAATTGATTCAATGGATTTAATTATTCAATGAATTCCATTATTTAGTGGATTCAATTATTCAATGAATGCAATTATTCAATGGATTTAATTGATTCAATTATTCAATTTTTGTGAATCGCTCTTGACACCTTTTCGGCTGTTTGGATATCCATTCGGCAAAGCAGGAAGGGCAACTTAGCGATTGGGTTTTCGCAATCAAATCAATAGAAAATTATTAGCCTGCCAGCCGGTAAGTTTTGTTTATGGCTTATACCATTAAGGACAACTGTATTGTCTGTGATAGCTGTCAACCTGAATGTCCCAATGGAGCCATCAAGCCTGAAGCTGAGCGAGAGGGCTACTGGATTGACCCGACCCTTTGCGACGGGTGCCCAGATGTAGAGGTTCCTCGCTGTGTAGCCTCCTGTAGCGTGGGCTCGCTCACCCCCCTCCAACCTAAGAAGGGACGGTGCAAAAGCACTCTCCTCCCCCCGGCGATTCCGGCTATCTTTCTCAACGGCAAAACGACCTCTTTTGCGTCCTCTATGGTCGTTTGGGAAGCCTGCAATGTTTTAGCCCAGCGCCAGCAGCTGCCCTGGCAGACAGATAGTGATGACCGACTCTACTATCGCCGCCCCGTGCATCGGGGCCGAGGAGAAATGCGATTTCGACTGGCGGCAGACCCCGAAAGCGACCTGCCGGTGCCGATGCAGGAGAAAGTAGCGACCACCGCGATTGATCACTTCGACATTCGCGCTACCTGTGTGCATCTGATTTTTGCCGCCTATGCCACCACCGTCGACAGCCCATGGGAAAAATCCTTTGTGCTGAATGACCAGCACATTGAGCAATACTTGGGCCTTGATAAGCGTAAAGATCTGTCCAAACTGGCCAAACTCACCCTGATCAAAGATTGGGTGCATCAGTCTTGTCAGCTTCTCGTTGCCCTTGACTGGCCCCGCCAGGGTAAAGTCAAAGCCTTCTCCCTTGAAGAACACCCTGTCTGGCATCTGCTCAATACCGAATACTATTTTGAGGAAGATGCCCAGGGCTATCGCCACCTGATTGGGCTCGGTTTTACCATTAAAGCGGGTATTTGGGCAAAACACTTTCTCAACAAACAAGACTATCGCCATCAAACCGCTTTTTACCAGTACAGCACCTTGCCTCAATCGCTGATTACAGAGGTGATGAGCAATTGGCAACAGCATGAAGGGGCGATTCGCCTGCTGCTGTGGCTTTTGTTTAAGCTACGGCTGGGGGGCGATCACCGGCTGACCGTGCGTACCCTATTGCGCATTGCCTATGGCGAAGCGCGACTAAGGAATGTCACCACCGTGCGGGGTGCCCATAAGCGGTTGCTCAAGACCTTTGAGAGCGACCTGGAGACCATTTACTACTATGGTCTCAAACCTCTGTTTGATCCAGAGACTTATCCCGCCGATATTCAACCACTATGGGCCAAGGCAGCCGACATTCCCGATGATGTGGATGATGCCCTCGAATTTTGGATTGACGACGCTAACCAGGCCCAGAGCTTAACCGACAATGCCCCTCGAGATAAGTGGCAACGCCTGCTCAATGCCCGACTTGTGGGGTTTGAGCTATCGGAGCAATGGCAGCATACCGTCCGTCACCGCACCTCCAAACGCCGCCGCCGTTCTCAATCTAAAGCAACTCAGTCAGAACAACTCTCCGCTAGCACGATCAAAGCGGCCCGTCAGCGGCACAACTTCAGCCAACGTGCCCTGGCCGAGCGCCTGGGCAAAAGCCAAAGCTGGATTCGAGATGTCGAAAAAGGCCGGTTTAGTGTTAGCACCGAAGACCAGACTCGGTTACGCCAGGCTCTGGCAATCCATTGAATCACGACTCATCTGAGTAGCTCTACATCCCCAGTCCCTTCTTCCAGATTTGGTAGAAGGGGGAAATCCCTCTTTTGCATGGATCTCATCGATTCCAGAGTTTTTTAGCAGGGCAGAATTCGCCCTGCTAAAAATCCCTCTCCTAAATCTGGGAGAGATAGGAGATCAGATATTTAGCGTCCTCATACAGGCCCCCAAGCCCCAATTAAATTCTCATTCCTCGGCACTGTAGTAAAGTGGACTCTATCAACAGCCCCTTGAGGCGTTCTGTTGATAGAAGATTTTAGAGGACGCCATGGAATCAAATTTTCTAACCGCAGTTTTTTTACCCCTGGCCCTATTTATCATCATGTTGGGCATGGGTCTCGGGCTGACAGTCAAAGACTTTCAGCGGATATTGGTTGAGCCCAAAGCGGTCATACTTGGGCTAATAGCTCAGTTGATCATGCTGCCGGTTGTAGGCTTTTTGCTAGCGACGCTTTTTCCCCTCGCCCCAGAGTTAGCCGTTGGCATGATGATTTTAGCGGCCTGCCCCGGGGGGCCGACATCTAACATGGTGACCTATTTGGTCCAGGGAAATGTGGCTCTGTCGATCACACTCACTGCAATTAGCAGCCTGATTACAGTGTTTACCATCCCCTGGGTAGTCAACCTGGCTATGGGGGTCTTCATGGGAGAAGCTGCCGCCCTACGGCTCCCATTCTTTGAAACGGTTATCCAAATTGCGATTATCACCCTCATCCCAGTGGCACTAGGGATGACGCTCAATCACTACTCTCCCAGGTTTGCCGCCAAAGTCGAAAAATGGGTTAAGTGGCTGTCGTTGTTCTTCTTAGCGTTAATTATTGTCGGCCTACTAGCTAAGGAACGCGACCAAGTCGCAAGCTTTTTCCTACAGGTGGGCTGGGTTGCGCTCACGCTGAATGTGATAGCTATGGCCTTGGGGTTTGCGATCGCAAACCTGGCTAATCTGGATAAACGCAGTGCCAAATCGATCACGGTCGAGGTGGGCATTCAAAACGGCACCCTAGCGATTGCCGTTGCCAGTGC
>JBCCRZ010000249.1:0-8245 GCA_039200855.1 Cyanobacteria bacterium P01_D01_bin.44
GGGGGTGTGCATCTCGTTGCACAGCAACCTCTCTGGTGCTGGCATCCTGATGGGCCTCAACTGCTGAATTAGCATAGTTTTAGCCACTTCACTTGAAACCCTGAGAAAAGGTATCCCATACAAGGCTAAATTTTTCCGGGGGTTACTTTAGGGAATTGGTTTTGATTGGCAGAATAGTGGATAAATCAATCCCCTAAAAGCTGGCTCAGTATATGGCACTCATTCCATCAGAACTCAAGTCTGTCATCATTCAAGAGCCCCTGGTAGTTGCACCTGATACGACGGTCATGGATGCGATCGCGCAAATGAGTCAGGCCAATTTGCCCGGTCGCTCAGGGGCTCGATCATGCTGTGTGGTGGTAGACCAGGCACGGGTCATTGGCCTGTTGACAGAGAGAGATGTGGTCCGCTTGAGTGCCCAGCAGCCGACCTTTATACATGACTGCGCGGTGGGGCAGGTGATGGTTCGCCCCGTGATCACTTTGCCTATCGCTGCCTTGACCGATGGGCGGGTAGCCCTACAATTGCTCCAGCAGCATAACATTCGCCATCTGCCCATTCTAGATGAGCAGGATCACCTGGTGGGGGTAGTGACCCCTGAAAGTCTGTTGCGGGCCATCCCTGATGGTCCATGGCAAGCAGACCCGCAAACACCGCCACCCGATGCAGTCAGTTTGTCAGCCAACAAATTGCCAACCCGCGAACAACCTCCTGGGAGCTGGGTGGGAGCCGCCAGTGTGGGAGCGACCAGTCGCGATCGCAACCCAGTAGAAGCAGCCCTCAGGCAGAGCGAGCTAACCAACCGCACCATCATCGAGGCAATCCCCGATCTGCTGATTCAAATGGATCGAGAAGGTAATTACTGCCAGATGTTGGGGGGCAGTGCCGTGCTTGTCAAATATCCCTCGAGGGCGTCTACCACCCCCGAAGTCTACGATGTTTTGTCGCCCGAGCTAGCTGAGCAGCGACTCTACTACGCACAGCAAGCGCTTGACAGCGGTTGCTTGCAGATCTACGAGCAGATTTTTGATTTTGAGGGGGATCCGCGCATCGAAGAAGTCCGCATTGCTCCCCTCAATGATCAAGAGGTGTTGGTGATCATTCGAGATGTGACTGAATATAAACAAGCTGAGCGACAGTTGGCTGCTAGCGAAAACAAGTTTCGTAACATTTTTGACTACGCTGCTGTAGGTATTATCCAATCTTCCTTGCAAAGCAATCTGCTGGTCAGCAACCCTAGCTTTTGCGAAATGCTTGGCTACACTGCCGATGAACTGACTCAACTCACCGTCGCAGACATTACCCACCCGGATGATCAGACTACGCCTGAGCTATCTCGACTGATGGCTGGTGAGATTTCCCATTTCTCTACAGAGAAACGCTACCTTCGCAAAGATGGTACGGCCCTGTGGTCTCACACAACGGTTTCTCTCCTGCGCGATGATGCCGGTCTTCCCTTTAATACCGTAGCAGTGGTTCAGGATATCACCGAACGCAAACAGGCTGAAATCGTCTTAGAGGATAGCGAACAGCGATTTCGCCACCTGTTTGAGGCCCTGCCTAAAATTGCCGTGCAAGGATATGACCGCCATCGTCGGGTGATTTGCTGGAATCAAGCCAGTGAAAGGCTTTATGGCTATACGAAGGCGGAGGCTCTGGGGCAGAAACTTGAGAATTTGATTATTCCGCCAGAGATGCGGCAGTCGGTGATCGAGGCTGTGGATTATTGGATAGGTGAGGAGCAGCCGATTGCAGCCAGTGAGCTCAACTTAATGCATAAAGATGGGGCTAGAGTGCCGGTCTTCTCAAGTCATATGATGTTGACCAATCTTGCTGGCGAACCAGAAATGTATTGTGTGGACATTGACTTGAGGGAGCTCAAACAGGCCGAGCAACAACTCCAGCAACTCAATCAGGCGTTAGAAGTCAAAGTTAAAGAACGCACTAAAGCCCTGGCTATGACCCAATTAGCCGTTGATTTAGCAGGTGACGGTGTGTTTTTAGTTCACCCAGGTGGCAGTTTTGCTTACGTTAATGAATCAGCCTGCTCCATGTTAGGGTATAGCCGAGAAGAACTGCTAACCCTATCAGTGCCCGATATTTCACTCGATTTCTCCGCTGATAGCTGGAATGAACATTGGCAAAATATTAAGCAACAACAATCCCTTACGATTGAATCTCGTCACCTGGCTAAGGATGGTCACATCTATCCTGTTGAAATCAGCCTTAATTACCTAGAGCTGGATGGAGAAGCCTATAAATTTGCCTTTGTGAGAGATATCAGCGATCGTAAACAGGCTGAGGCCGAGCTCAGGGCCAGCCGTGCCTATTATCGAGGCATTATCGCCGACCAGACAGAACTGATTTGTCGCTTTTTGCCCAATGGCACCCTGACTTTTGTCAATGATGCCTACTGCGATTTTTTTCAGAAAACCCCCGCAGAACTTATAGGCCAAACCTTTACCCCACTCCTGCCCGACGAAGACAAAGACATCCCCCTGCAATATTTCAATCGCCTTTCTATAGACAATCCCGTTGTCACTTATGAACATCGGGTGATTGCTCCAGATGGCACGATTGCCTGGCAACAGTGGACCGATCGGGCCTTGTTCGACCCAGACGGCAATTTCATTGAATTCCAAGCCGTCGGTCGAGATATTACCGCCCTCAAGGAAGCTGAAAAAGCCCTGAGAGAAAGCGATGCTCGCTGGCAATTTGCATTAGAAGGATCCGGAGATGGCATCTGGGATTGGAACATTCAGACGGGGGATGTTTTCTTTTCTCGACAATTGAAAGCCATACTGGGCTATGCCGAACATGAAATGGAGAATCGTCTGGAGGAATGGGAGCTCCGTCTCCATCCTGAGGATAACGGCCAGATCTACGCCGATATGGATCAGTATTTCAGCAGTCCAACCTCCACCCATCAAACTGAATATCGGATTCGCTGCAAAGACGGCAGCTATAAATGGATTCTCGAACGCGGTAAGATCATTGAATGGACAAAAGATGGTCATCCCCTACGGATGATTGGCACGCATACCGATATTAGTGATCGCAAACAAATAGAGCATGCACTACAGGAGAGTCGAGCAAAATTTCAGCGGCTTGTAGATGATATTGGCGAAAAGTTTGTCATCTTCAGCCACACGGGAATTGATGGCATCGTGACCTATGTGAGTGGTGGGTTCACATCCGTTTTTGGCATCAAAAGAAAAGCGGACCTCATTAATAAACCCTGGCCAGTCATCACAAACTGGCTACCAGATGCTTTAGAAACGGCCCATGCAGCTGTTCTTCAGCTGATTGAAACCCCGGTAGATTTTCAGCAGTTCGATATGCGTTTTATTCACCCGGAGGGAGAGGAACGCACAATACAAGTCTCTCAGCATCCTGTCAAAGACAGCGGTGGCAATCTAATTGCAGTCGAGGGCATTTTAGAAGATATTACTGAGCGTAGACAGGCAGAAGCTGCATTACGGAGAAGTGAAGAACGCTGGCAGTTGGCGATTGATGGCAGTAATGACGGTATTTGGGATCACAACTTAGTCACCAACGATCATTTTCTCTCCCCTCGCTGCCTGGAAATTGTCGGGTATGACTATGAGGAGATTGATACCTTTGACAAATGGTTTAGCTGTGTTCACCCAGAAGATCAGCTTGTGCTGCAAACGACGTTTCAACGCTATCTCGATCAAGAGACGCCAGCCTATGCCTGTGAGTATCGGGTGCGTTGTCAAGATGGCAGCTACAAGTGGCTATTTTCTAGAGGTAAGGCAATCTGGAATGAAGCCGACACTGCGGTCCGAATGAGCGGCTCCCTCACCGATATCACCCTGCGTAAACAAGCCGAGCTAGAGCTCCAACAGGCCAAAGAAGATGCCGTCGCAGCTGCCCGTGCCAAAAGCGACTTTCTGGCTCACATGAGCCATGAAATCCGCACGCCGATGAATGGCCTGATCGGTATGTTGAGTCTCTTGCAAGGGGCAGAGCTCAACAAAGATCAGCAGTTGCAAGCCAGCATTGCCCTATCCAGCGCCGAATCTTTACTAACTTTGCTCAACGATATTCTCGACTTCTCTAAAGTTGACGCGGGTAAGCTCGAGTTAGAAATTCTAGATTTTGACCTTTGCCAGCACCTGGAAGATTGTGCAAAGGCCATGGCGCTAAAAGCACAGGAAAAGAACTTAGAGTTGGTGCTAGATTTACGCAATGTGGCGGGCACGATGGTCAAAGGTGATCCGGGGCGTTTACGGCAGATCTTGACCAATCTGGTCGATAACGCGGTCAAGTTTACCGAGCAAGGAGAAATTTTGATTCGATGTGGTCTCACGGCATCGGGCAACGACCTGATTTTTGAGGGTTCAGTGCAGGATACGGGTATCGGGATACCGCAGGACAGGTTCCCTAGTTTGTTTGACCCATTTACCCAACTCGACGCCAGCACGACTCGAAAATATGGTGGCACGGGGTTGGGGCTTGCCATTACCCAAAAGCTTTGCGAGTTAATGGGGGGCAGTTTGCAGGGACAGAGCACCTTGGGGCAGGGCAGCCAGTTTGAATTTACGGTTACTTTGCAGCGCAGCGACCGAACCCAATCTAGACCTCTCCAGATGCATCTACAAGGTTTAAGGATCATGGTTGTCGATGACAATGCAACCAATCGCCAAATCTTGTGCCGTCGCCTAAAAGATTGGGGGGCGATTGCATTAGAGGCCTCAAACGGAGCTAGTGCCCTGGCACTGTGTAAGGCTTACTCCGCCCACGAGTCCCACCGACCGCCCTTTGACATCGCTTTGCTAGATCTGCAAATGCCCGGCATGGATGGGGCTGAGCTGGGTAAGCGACTCAAGGCAGATAGTCGATTTGAGGCGATGCTATTGGTGATGATGACCCCCCTTAATAACTGTAACAACACTCAGCTTTTTCAAGATTTGGGTTTTAGTGCTTACTTTACAAAACCCATGACGACCGCTGATCTGTTTGATGCTCTGATCATGGCGCAAGGGAGCCGGTCTGTCTGGCTCTCTACCTCGCACACTAACTCACAGCATGAGGTGAGGCAGCATGAGATGAGACAACGAGATAAAGGTCAACAGGGGGTGACCACGCTAGACAGAGAGACGCCTGGCAATGAGGCTGTTACCCCTGGTTGGCGAGCCCCAACCCGCTTGTTGCTAGCAGAAGACAATAGGATCAATCAGATGGTCGTCAAGCAGCTACTCAAAAAGCTAGGATTAGCAGTAGACGTCGCCTGGAATGGGGTAGAAGTAATCCAAAAGCTAGAACAGGCTCCCCAGGAGAATCCGTACACCCTAATCTTAATGGATTGCCAGATGCCAGAGATGGATGGCTATGAGGCCAGTCGCCGGATTCGCGAGGGGAGGGCTGGTGAGGGTAACCAGCATATCCCGATCATTGCAATCACCGCGAACGTCTTACCAGGCGATAAAGAGAAATGCCTTGAGGCAGGCATGAATGATTATTTGGCCAAACCCATTACACCAACGGCGCTAGCGAAGACACTTGAAAAGTGGGTGATACAGACACCCCCTCGACAACGCTAAAGACGTTTCTGTCTTTCCCTAACGGGAGGAATGGGATATTTAACTTTGCGATTGCTGATTTAGGGGATAGATGGATCTATCGCCAGTACGATTAGACGGCCTCTCACCGCGAAAGTCATCTCGGGGCTCAGCAATGCCTTAAATTTAAATGGATTAAAGGCTAAGCGCCTCTATAATCGGGGATATCACCCACTTGACCCACGATGGAATGGATCCTCTCCTGGCTACCCGATAGCCCTCTGGTTGCGTTTACGATTTTGTTATTGATCATTCTGACACTGCCGCCGCTCTTTCAACGGTTGCGACTGCCAGGGCTGGTCGGTTTGCTGTTTGCGGGGGTGGTGTTTGGCTCAGACGGGTTGGGGTTACTCAATGCTGACTCTGAGGCGATTAAGCTGCTGTCTGATATTGGTAAGGTCTATCTGATGTTTGTGGCTGGGCTCGAGATTGATCTAGCTGAGTTTCGAGCCAGCAAAAATCGCTCGATGATCTTTGGGGTTTCGACTTTTTCGATCCCATTGATTTTGGGCACGGGTATTGGTTTATTGTTTGGCTATGGGCTCAATGCATCTGTTTTGATGGGGTCACTGTTTGCTTCTCATACGCTGCTTGGCTACCCGATTGTACAGCGCTTAGGGATTTTGCGTAATCAGGCGGTGACGGTCACCGTGGGGGCGACGATTTTTACAGATATTTCGGCACTATTGGTGCTGGCTATTTGTGTTTCAATCCACCATGGTGAGTTTACGCTCGTGAGTTTGATAACTCAGCTGGTGACCCTGGCGCTTTATACTGTTGCAGTGCTGTTTGGGCTCGCTTGGGCGGGGCGAGCCTATTTTCGTCGCACAGGCGATGAAAGTAGTAACCAGTTTTTGTTTATTCTTCTAGCGGTCTTTTTAGCCTCGGTGGGGGCTCAGGTGATCCAGGTAGATAAAATTGTCGGGGCCTTTTTGGCCGGTCTGGCTGTCAATGATGTTGTCGGGCGTGGGCCGGTTAAGGAGAAAATTGAGTTTGTTGGGAGTACACTCTTTATCCCCTTCTTTTTTGTGGGAATGGGATTAATTTTAGAAGTGCCCGCCCTGGTCCAAAGTTTAACGACGAGCTTAGCCTTAACCCTTGCAGTGCTTGCGGGGCTGTTTTTAAGTAAGCTGTTGGCGGTTTTAATCGTCAAATTTTTGTTTGGCTACAGCTGGAATGAGGCCATGACCATGTGGTCACTCTCGCTGCCGCAGGTTGCGGCCACCCTGGCAGCAGCGCTGGCCGGGGTCAACGCTGGATTGCTCCCTGAGCCGGTGTTTAATGCCGTCATTGTGTTGATGGTGGCAACCTCGTTGGCAGGGCCGCTACTGACTGAAAAATTTGCGGTACGATTGCCTTTGCCAACAACAGCGATGGCAGACTACCAGGCTGAACCCGACGGGCTACTGGCTGCCCAGGCAGAGCCCCCCTTTGCTGCCGTGGTGACCTTAAAGAATCGGAGTACGGCTAACAATTTGTTAAAAATGGCAGCCTTATTGGTGCAGCCTGAGGTGGGGCGATTGATTCCGCTATCGATTGTGAAGGCGCATGTACACATGGATGAGCCCTATTTGCAAAAGCGGATTCGCCAGGGGGGGCGGCTGCTGCACCGAGCGGAGAAACTGGCGAAGACTTTTGAGATCAAGGCACAGGGGGTGCTGCGGATCGATGATGATATTGCGGAGGGCATCAGTCGCACCGCCCGTGAGCAAAATGCCAATCTGATTGTGATGGGCTGGAGTACGGTGGACTTGCGATCGCGACTTTTTGGCAGTGTCCCGGACAGTGTATTTTGGTCAGCCCACTGCCCGGTGGCGGTAGCCCGACTGCTAGACGAGCCTGCCAATATCCAGCGCATTTTGGTTCCTGTCAAAGTGTTGACAGCAGACACCCTCAAAGCCATTCGTTTTGCCGGACGCTTCGCTGAAACCAACCAGGCAGCGATTACACTGTTGCATGTTGCAGACCCCCGAGTCTTGCATGAGCAAATAGCCGATTTTGAGACGCACCTGAAAAAGGTGCTAGGGGAGTCGAGGCAGTTTGAGGTGACCATCAAAACCGTGCTGAGTGACCAGGTGGCCGATACTATTTTGATCTGGGCACAGGGCTTTGACCTGGTGGTGTTGCGCTCGATGCGTCGGCGCACCGTCGGCGGGCTCGCCGTCAGCGATGTAACGACCGAGGTGATTAAAGACCTCAAATCTTCTTTGGTGTTGTTTGGCGAGCCCCACTCGTGACACTAATGCCCATAGCGCGACTGCCCCGTAGCGCGCCGTCGAAACCGGTGGCGAAACCAGCGATAAGTCTTTCGAACCCAGTCCAGGATAGGATAGGGGACTCGCACGCGGAGTGGTGCCAACACGGGGCGGTAAAACCAGTCATAGGCCCGTTTGAGATCGTTCCAAGCGCTGCAGGTCTCGGGTTTGAGGAAATCAGAAATATCGACAACGAGGCCCCTGCCCTGATGCATCATCACATTGCGACCGTGGATATCGTGGGGGTTGAGGTTGCGATCACGTGCATAGGCCAAAGCGCGATCAATATCTTGGATCACCTGCTTCGGAATCACCTTACCCTTTGCCAGACAGTCGTACAGGGTAATGCCATGTAATCGCTTGAGCACTAAAAACTCAGGCTCAGCATGAAAACAGGTCGAGAAA
>JBCCRZ010000250.1:0-8231 GCA_039200855.1 Cyanobacteria bacterium P01_D01_bin.44
CAATTGCGTGCTTGACCGCGCGGATGTTGATAAACCCCATGCGGAGCGTAAAGTAAGTTGCGCCCGCGAGTAGCCAAACAATGATCAGCGGTAAACCACCGATCCTGAAAAACAGCGTAGTTTCTAAAAGATTGACGCTGGCATTTATTCCCCAATCAAAGCCATTAATGACCGCATCTAAAACTGTGGCAGCGCGCCACATCAATGAATCGAACAAGCAAATCTCCTGCGGCAATGCCCCTCATTATATAGAGAAGGGTGTGAGGGTGCAGGGTGGCAGGGCGGCGGGGTGATGAAGTGATGGAGTAATGGGGTGATGGGTGGGTGAGGTAGATGAGTGTGTGAGTAATCGGTATAAGTATGCAGATAACCATGCACCAAGGACCAGGAACGAAGAACCCAAAACCTAGAACCCCTTTTTCTGAACTCTGAACCGTGAACTCTAACCTCTGACCGTTCTGAGCGCATCCATAATGCGGTATAACTGTCAATAGGCCAAATCCCTTGGACTCAGTGAGAGTTGTAGGCGATGTCGCGAGCCGTTCGTTTTGATAAAGTCTTGTCCGATGCTGATAGTGCTTCCCGGGTTGTGTCATCCATATTTGTCTCGTCAACGATTTGGCAAAGTCGTCGAGACCGATATGCCACGGCTCAATAGCGATCGCCAGAGGATGCCTGATCGACCTACCCAACACTTAAAACCCTTTACCTGTATAGTCAACCTTGCCTGCTAGCGTCCCCTTACCGAACCACACTACGGCAGGGGTGAGTCAAAAAAATCCCTTTGCTGAGTCGCTTCGCTTGCCTAGCAGTGCCCTGACATCCGCCACCGCCGTCCCAACTCATTGGATCACAGACTTTTTATTGCTGCAATATCAGCGCTGTTCACGGCGGGCGTATCTCGATACCCACGCAGACCACGCTGCTGCTGATCCGCCTAGTGATTATCTGCAAAAAATCAAGCAGGACAGCGCTGAGCATCGCTCTGTGGTGCTGGAAGATTATCGGGGGATGCAGCGCCCCGAGTACCCTAACGGTGATTGGCGGCAGGGGGCTCAAGCCACCGCCGCGCTGATGGCAGCGGGGGCAGAGGTAATTGTTGGCGGAGTGGTGATTGCGGCGATCGAGCAAGACATTTATTTGGTCAGCTGTCCCGACATTTTGGTGAAGCAAGGGGGCTGGTCGCTGTGGGGCGATTGGCAATATGCTCCGATAGACATCAAGCTGGGCAAAAAGCCGAAACTCGATTATCAAATCATCGCCACTTATCACGCCTATGTGCTGGCTCACACCCAAGGCAATTGGCCCCACGAAAGCTGGCTGGCTTTACGAGAAGGGCGCTATCATTCCGTCGATCTGGATCAACAGCTGCCTAAGTTTGGCGAAGTGCTAAATGCTTGTTTGGCCGATTTACGCCGTGAAACCGCACCAGAAGTCTTTATTGCCCACAGCCGCTGTGATCTATGCCACTGGTTTAGTCACTGTTACCAGTCAGCGCAGGCCACGTCTCATCTTTCTCTGCTGCCTGGGGTTACCCCCGCTCGCTACACTCACCTGAAAGCGCAAAACCTGACAAGTTTAGCTGACTTGGCCCGCGCCTATCCCAGTCAGTTGGCCTATTTGCCGGGATTTGGGGATGCTGTGGCCGAAAAGCTGATTCATCAGGCCGAGGCCACGCTCTACAATCAGGCGATCGCCCGCACGCCTCCCAAAACTAACGACCGCTTTATGCTGACGCCCGATGACTTGCCTAGCGCCGATGTGGAGCTGTACTTCGATATTGAGGCCGCCCCGGATGTGAACGTGATTTATCTACATGGGGTGCTGGTCGTCAACCATCGCGACCAAACCGAGCAGTTTCACGCCCTGCTGGCCGAATCACCCGAGTGCGAACGCGACGCTTGGGAACAGTTTTTAGAGTTAGTGCTGCAATATCCCCAAGCGCCGATTTACCATTTTTGCCCCTATGAGGCCCAAACCGCCCGCAAGCTCACCCAGCATTACAACTGTCTTGGCGCTGCCGATTTGCAAAGACTGCTCAAGCGGTTTATTGACATTCACTGGTGCGTCACCGAGGCTGTCACTCTGCCGGTTGAAAGCTATGCCCTTAAGCACATTGCTCGCTGGATGGACTTTGAGTGGCGCGACAGCGATGCCAATGGGGCTCAATCTATCTGCTGGTATAACGACTGGCTGACCACGGGCGATCGCACTTATCTTGATGCGATCCTCCGCTACAACGAAGATGACTGCCGGGCGACTTACCACGTCAAGCACTGGCTTACCGAATTTGCTCAACCCTACTGGCAGGCGGTTCAACACCCTTGCCTCACGGCCTCAGCCTAAGCTCGCTAAGATTGGGCAAAGTATTTGACAAACTGTCGATTCAAAGACAAGATATAGATCGCCCAAATTAAGGGCCTGTAGTTCAATTGGTTAGAGCACCGCCCTGTCACGGCGGAAGTTGCGGGTTCGAATCCCGTCAGGCCCGTTGCAATATAATTTGATTCAGTTGAGGTTGTTAGTCTATCCACTGACTACATGTCAGGTATAAGGGTTGTCTACTGCTTCCAACATAGACGCTTTTTTATTTTCACCAAACCTAAGCTGATTTCTTGAAAAACAACTGTACGACTCCCAAGCTTCTAATTAAGCGACTTGAAAAAGCGCTGCTAAATTATGGCGAAATGGCCGAGGCTTTGTATGAGTATGAAATGCAAGAAAATCTGGATTATTGGTACAAAGGGCTGCTTCGCGACAAAAATGATTTCGTGTTTGTCGTGACCGAAAATTCTGGCCATGTGGCCATGGTGCTTATCACTCCGGATAAAACAGTTTTTGTGAATGAGAAGGCTAGAGATAAGTTACAGGAACTCTGGCCAGCTTGTTACGCTCAAAACATTGAGCGGTTAATTCCAAGTATGGCGCAGGATTTGCTGAGCGGTCATTTCTTTGAGACCGGTGTCAAAATTGTTGATACAGCCAGGCAGAAAGGCCCTAAAAAGTCAGGACATTGGAAGCAATCATAGACATTGAATCTCGCTGCAAATTTTGGGAGCAGACATAACCCATTTCCCAAACTCAATTCTCAAACGACACATACACATACGCACTATCAAAACTCACATGACTTCTTACCTCAACTTGAGATTCAAGGCTCAAATCGCTTTGTAAATGCCGATAGCTTGCATCAAAAGACCCCTAAACGTTTCTAAGGCTGAAAGAACAGGTTTACCTGATAGGTTGGCTAAAATTTGCTCAAGGCCAGCTCAGTCAGGTTCTATATCAGTAGACAAGTAGTTAGCACACATTAAGCAAAGTAGCTAGGATGTAGGATGTAATTCGAAATAGAAGAACACAAATAATACTTAGTACTTCTAGATGAAAATCATAGCTGAGATAAATTTTCTAGTCAGAGGTCATATGTAATGCTTTAGAAGTTAGAACCTTAGGCAACTCATCCCAAGTCCTGCCGTCTAATTCTCTACCATTCTTTTTCTTATTGAATCCACCCCATTGCTTAAAGAAGAATGGAACATCTGCTTCAAGGCATTGGTTTCTAATATCACGAATCCAATCTATTTGAACTGGTCTAGCACCTGAACCAGATTCTCCTCCAACTATAACCCAGTGAATATTGTGAAGTGGCAATAGTAGCGGCCCTAGCAATGGTTCACAAGATAAGAACCTAATATCTGCTGGAACTTCGCTCAACACTCGAATTCGCCAACTCCAACTTTGTGATTCTACACTTACACCAGCCCAGACATTTGGTGGAAAACCTCCAATTTTTCGAGCTATTTCCAACATTCTTTTAGGACGTTTTGTTAACACTTGAAAAGTGTGCCAATGCGCTTTCTCCATAACTGAAAACGTTTTAATAATAAATGAATTTGAGACTTCTGAATGAAATAAGTCACTCATTGAGTTGACAAAAATAAGGCGTGGCTTTTTCCACGAAAGAGGTATATCTAACCTGCTATGCCAGATCTTAAAGTCAAAACCTTGCTCATAAGGATGATTAGAAATACCACGCCACCTTTCAGCAAAACGCTCAGCGTAGCAGTTGGCGCATCCTGGGCTGATTTTGCTGCACCCTGTCGTGGGATTCCAAGTTGATTCAGTCCATTCGATTTTTGATGAGGCTGACATGTGAGTATCAGAAATTAGCTTTTGGAAGATTATACTCCTGCGTCATTCTAATGAGGCTGTTATATTTGATATTATTATTTCTTCCTAATTCCTTACCTTCTATTTCTCCTTCCTGAAAAAGTTCATCAATTAATTCCTTGTATTCAGATCTCTTTAAATAACCCAGTCCGTATTCTTGTTTTCCGAACTCCAGAATCACTGAAGTTACGACATCCTTCAATTCTCTCCACTGAAAAATATTTCCGTTTATAAAACCTTTAATTTTGGATTTCACTTCCATTTTTTGTCTGACTGTCTGTTTGTTCCACTCACTGTCCAGGAAGTCAGTCAAATTCAAAATGCTGTTTTCTCGAAAGAACAGTAGTCTGTTCTCGTCAGCAAAGAAATCGTTTAAGTAATCACCAAAAGCCTTTCTTGGATGATTGGAACAAACTACAATGCTGTATTGAGGGCGAACATCATCGTATTTTTCTTTGATTTCGTAGCTTGCTATCCCGTTAACTTGAGTTTCACTAACTATTCTCTGGCAGAAATAAGCTAGAGCCCATTTTTCAAAAGACTGAGGCTTATCCTTAAGCTGCATCCATTTTTCTTGCCAGTCATGTTCAGAACTTGGCCCTAAAAAATTTGTCAAGTTCTTCATATATGTTTCTGAAGCTTTTAGAGATTTAGGGTCGTTTGATGTGGTAGTCAAATGACCAGCATGTCGAGCTATTTGTCGATTATGAAAAAGCAGAAAAAGTTCTCCTTTATTTTCACTAAGATACTTTCCAATATCTTTTATTTGCTCGAATTCGAACCCTTTCACGCCAAAAGTATCTATAAAGAAGATAGCTGGATAAGAACCCAAATCCTCCATTAGAGTAGGGAAAACTTTTCTGAAGGTTTGACATTCGTATATTTTGTAATCTAATCCATCTCCAATAGATAAGCAATTCTTAGTAAGCTTTTCATGATTAGATTTCTTCGCTTCTGAAAAGAAACAACTAAGATTTACACGATTCTCTTCCTTAAATGCCCTAGCAAGCTTTAGAGCTATGATTGGAGAACCATCTTTATCGTCAAAATTTATTTGATATCGCTTCCAAAATTTTGATTGATTAGTGAAATCCTCAATTCCAATTCCCTCATCATAGACACCTGTTCCAGCGAATCCATCAATGTAGTTAATGCGATTCGACTGATAAACTTTACTTCCACCTAGCGTGTAACAATAAGCCTGAATATATCTAAGAATAATTCGATGTTTTGCGGCTGACCATGATCTCTTTCTATAAAAGAAATTATTTTCAGAACCTTGATAAGATTCAAGAAGATTTAGCTGCTTTATATTACTGGACATGACTAATATCTGCGAACTTAAGTCTGTATTCTTCTAAGAAATGAATGCCTACAGCAGATATTGGGATAACTTTCTGCTCCAAGCAACCGTACAATATAACTTCAGTATTGAAGTAGAGGTTTATTTTCACATTCACTCTTTAGGCTTCCCAAGTTTCTGGCATACGTCTATGTCGCAAGATCACTAAATAAACTTTGATGACTGGTGAAAGCAAACTAGGTCGTGCCATCAATTAATGCCAGAAGCCTTATGAGATAAGCATTATCACGCCCACCCCAATTTCATTGCCTAGGGGCTGAAACCCTTGCTATCAAAGCATTGGGAATCTAAAGGTCCGGCGGCTAATGCTGATGCCCTTGATGCGATCAGTCGCTCCTTGCATCGATTCCAAAAGCTTCGGCAAGTCTTCTAGGGCGCGTCATCAATTAAACTCGAAAGCCTTGCGGCATAGGCATTGCCGCGCCCGCTCCGCAAAACTAGCTAGAGGGGCTGAACTGCTCTCAGCATAAGGGTTCAGGCTCTAAATGATGACAGCCCCTAGTAAGTCTCTAAATACTCCCAGACTGTTTGGGAAGAAATACAGTCTCACGTCGGGGGTATTTGATTGACCTGAGAGTTATACAGATTCTCCAAACTCTGGCTACACATCCTGTTCCCCGGCCCCCTTGCTCCCAAAGCTCTCCATTCCGATCTGTAGTGCTATTCCAGAGAAATGGTATTACCTATTCCTGAGCGGGCCTCAATTCAGCGCTTCTTCTGGTCACCCATAACATTTGATCCTCGGTCCAGGTGAGGGATCGGACGACTATCCCCTGCTCGGAGACCACTTCTCTTTGGAACCCGTCATCTTGTCCCGGCTTACGAAAGACCCTATCCCCCAACAACACAAAATTGCGGATTGGAGGCGCAAGTGGCATCGGCTCATCCCTAATATTGGAAGACAGTTGAGGCGCTTGATAGTCAGGAAAATAAATATCTGACAGTCGGAAATAGTAAGGGTGCGTCATGACGACGGTCGTTTCAGGAGGAAACGTCTCGCGAATGTATTCGATGCTCGGTGTAAATTCCAAGTCGTAGTTTCGCAGAGCCCGGGCAGTGGGCAGGCCATCGGGGCCTAATAAGAAGTACAAGCCGTTTAGCCCGACTGTAATTCCCACCACCCAAGCTAAGGCATACCGATATCGACTCTGCAAGCGTTCCCCAAGGGCTACCACACAGCAGCTCGCCATCAGAATGAAACCCGGCATCACCGTAAAGGTCTGATCTTTACGTCTTAGGTGAACTAGCAAAAAGTACAAGCATCCTGGCAGAACGGAGAGCACCAGAGACTGTGCCGGCCACCTGCGCGGCCAAGCTCGACGTATCCAACTGACTTTTTGCCGAAAGATCATCCACAGCATTGGCAAGAGCGCAATTCCGACGATGCGCAGCAGGGCTTTGGAAAACTGGAGAAAGTTGTCTAAGACTTTTACCAATGAGTCGGCATCTTGCCGCTGAGTGTGAAGCGGTAACCAAGCCTGCACCAGTTGCCAGTAAGTGTTCCACCCCCCTGAAAATTGAATGAGCGGGATTAACCAGATAGCAATGCCCGCAAATCCGACCAAAAAGGCTAACCCAACATCGCGGAGCCTAAAGCCTCGGGTTCTTAACCCACGATAGACCGCAAACAGCGCGAAGGGCAGTAGAAAAAACGGTGTGCTGGGCCGAATCCCCCCTGCCAATCCCATCAAGAATCCCAAAAGTAGTAGGGCTTGGCGCTGCCCAAGTCCCGTGCGGTAAGCAGCAAAGTCAATAAGCAGAACCCAGCCAAACTCAGTTACATGGCTAAGCGCCACCTCAGACCGATGCCAGAGCGCTGGACTGGTCATCATCAAAAGGCTTGCCGTCCATCCCACCTTGGCATTGAACCACTCACGGCCAATGATAAAGAGCATCACGACGGCGATCGCAGAGGCCAGGATATTGACTGCTATGAGGCTGGCATGGGGATCGCCGAGAAAAAGGTTAAATGCCCTAGCAAAGAGAATAAATAAGATAAACATCCCCGGCATCTGAGGCTGTTCAAGTCTGACATCAAAATGTTCAACTGCCAGGGTAAAGTTGCCAGCATCACCGGGATGAACAATCTCAGCCGCAAAAATGATTCGGCTGATCACCGTAATTATGAACAACAGAACCAAAAGCCACCGAGTCCGCAGGGTTATCTGACGATCCGTGGAGGTTTTTTGCAAGGGAATATTAGTCTCAAGCATGCGATGACCCTTTTGGAAATCCATTTGAATATTACTTGGTAGAGGATCTCCTAAAAGATGTCAAAACCACCCTGATTTAAACCCATGGAGTCAATCAGGGTGGACGTGGAGTGCAGAGTCCCCTAGATGAATAGCTCGAGATATCTGGCTGATGGGCGCTCGCTCGCGGCCACAGATGACCGCCAGAACCAATGAAAGCTATGGCTTGCGGCTGCCTATTGGCAGAGTCTGAGGGTTCCTGAAATACCCTACGCTCTCAGGCATGCTTATGCTGTTCGCTGTCACGTGGCAAGCGTCAAGGTGGCGATCGCAGCAGCATGAATGGACCACAGCCCTGATAGGTATCAGCGCTGGATTGCAGGCAAAACTCATCGAGAGGCCTAGCAGCAACTATAGGCTAAGCCACGGTGAATTTTGGGCTTATTTTGGGCTTAAAAATCTAGAGAATTAGGCTGAATTAAGCATAGTTCAGCGGTATTGATAAA
>JBCCRZ010000251.1:0-8224 GCA_039200855.1 Cyanobacteria bacterium P01_D01_bin.44
CAGTTTGTACTTCTTGCACTTAGGTAAAAGCTCAAGGTTTCAAACTGGACCGGTTTAGCTGGCAAAGCGGGAAATCTAGCAGATGAACCTGCTTTTTGAAACATTCCCTACCAATACCTACCCAGGAGTGAAAGTTTAAGTTTTATGTATCGGCGGATCGCTATCTTACGAGGGGCTCTCGGATGAAGTCAAGATAAAAATGATACAAAACCTCCGCCAAATCGCTGAAACTCTGTCTCTATTTATGAATATGTATCACCAAACTGTGAAGAAATCTCCGCAAGCTTCAGATCTGTGGATACTTTAACTGGAAAGTGAAATCAACAGAGTAAAACTCAATGTCAGCCCAGACAATATTATGTCGCGGCACACACCCCACCCGATGCAAAACCGTTCCCTGAAGATGAGTCGTTTTAATAAGATGGGTCCCGCCAATATAGCTATGTGGCGCTCCTGGATTAAGTTGAGCCTTTGTACCAGCTTGAGTTGGGTGGCTTTAATTTGGATAGGTGAGGTTCAACCGTCCAGACTGTCATCAAGTTCGCCGATCCAAGAGCTTTCCATTGTGCCCCCCCTGATGCCCAATGAGCCGATTGCGCAGGCGGTAGCCTCAGGGGTACAAAGCGGCCATCAAATTAAGCTCAATGGACGATTGGTCGGGGCCAACTGGCAGCGACGCTCTGATCAAATTGGGATTGCTGATGTCGATTTAATGGCCCGTCTGGGTCTCGATCTACGCAATTCTAATCGCGTTGATCGTCAGCCAGTCAACTGGTTTGGCACGTCGGCGGAGGCCACCGATACCCTCTCGACCTGGCATGACAATAATGTTCGCTATCTAGACATTGCCCCGATGGCGTCCCGGTTGGGTTGGCGCACCGAGACCATCGGCGGGGTGCTTGAGATTTCCACCCCACCCAGCGAAATTTTGGCCATTCGTCAGGGCCGTCAAGACTGGGGTGATCGAGTTGTGATTGATTTATCTCAAGCCGCAGGCTGGCAGGTTGAGGACATTCCAGGCGGGGTCAAAGTTACCATTGATGCGGCCATTGACCGCCTACCTGAGTCGCTAGAATCTCGTTCGGGTCGCTGGCTAAAGAAGCTTCAGCTTTTTCAGGCCGGACGCAGCACGGTGATCACAGCGGCACTATCTGACGGGGTACGCCCCCGGACCTGGAGCCTGGCAAATCCCAATCGCTTAATTATCGATTTTCGCCAAGATCAACTGGAGCCGTTAGATGTCGCTTGGGCTGAGGGGTTGCGATGGCAACAGCGCTATGTTGCGGTCGGCGCGCATCGGTTTCCGATCTATTCTTTCACCCTTAATCCCCGTCAGGGTGGAGTTTCGCCTTTGCCGATTTGGTCCAATGCCTCAACAGCGACCGGGATTGCCCCGTTAATTTCAATGGCCCAGCAGTGGAACTCAGTGGCGGCCATCAATGCGGGGTTCTTTAATCGCAATAATCAGCTTCCCCTGGGCGCGGTGCGTTACAACAATCGTTGGATTTCGGGGCCGATTTTGAGGCGGGGTGCGATCGCATGGGATGACAACGGCCAGATGATCATGGATCGCCTCTCCCTGTCCCAGGTGATTACCACTGACGCGGGGCGGGCATTCCCCGTCTTAACCATCAACAGCGGCTATGTACAAGCAGGCATCGGGCTCTACACCGCTGACTGGGGACCGACCTATACACCCCTGGCTGACTACGAAACAATCGTCACCGTGCAGGGCCAACAAGTGGTCCAGCAGCAAGCCGTTCCCAGAGCCGGTAGCCAGGCCATTCCCATTCCCAGAGATGGCTATCTGCTGGCGGTCAGGGCTTATGAGACCGCAGCGAACGCGCTCCCGATAGGGGCTCAGATTTCTCTATCAAGCCAGGCCCAACCCGCCGTGTTTGATCAATACCCCCATACCTTGGGAGCAGGCCCCCTGCTGATCAAAGACCGCAAAATCGTGCTAGACCCAGTTTCCGAAGGGTTTAGCCGCAACTTTATTGAAGGGCGAGCCCCCCGCAGCGCCATTGGCCTGACCGCAGACGGCCAGTGGATCATGGTCACCATGCAAAACCGAGTGGGCGGGCGCGGGCCCAGCCTCCAGGAAACCGCCCAAATTATGCAGCAGTTGGGTGCGGTACAGGCCCTCAACTTAGATGGGGGTAGCTCTTCCAGTCTCTATTTGAGTGGTCAACTGCTCAATCGCAATCCCCGCACCGCCGCGCGGATTCACAATGGGTTAGGGCTATTTTTAGCTGAGGGTGATAATTAGGTGATTGTTAAAGCTGACGTCGGTTAAAGTTAAAGCCCTGTTTAAGCTAAGACAGGATTCCTAAAGAATTAGTGTTTCCACGGAGTCGCGGCTGACCAATTCTGGGATGGAATTGCTAATCTTAAGCAGTCAGTTTAACTGGACTCTCTGAGTTCTCCATCTGGCTAGTAGCCCGATTATTGGCTGGGGTACTTTATATCCAGGTCATTATGGTGAGGTCACCCGCGGTTGGGTTACGAATGACCAAAATTTATATAGAACAAAGCTAAGTGAATGCCTGTCATCCAAGATAGGCGCTTTAAAGAGTAGAGCACCTGGTTATCAGCGACTGGTGACTAAGGTTCCCTCAAAGAAAGATATGCAGACTGTTTAACCCCCTGGGGTCACTGAAATTTCGAGGAGAAAACGTCGTGGTTCAAGCTAAAGAACGTCCCCAATCATCCCTTGCTAAAGAAGCGAGCGCCCTAGGTGTCACCGGACTTGCCGCCAGTGAGTCACGGCCCTGGGGGTCCTTTACCGTTTTAGAAGAAGGCAATGGCTACAAGATTAAGCGTATTGAGGTTAATCCCGGTCATCGCCTGAGCCTACAAATGCATCACCACCGCAGCGAGCACTGGATCGTCGTGTCAGGCACCGCCAAGGTTACCTGTGGCGATCAAGAAATCTTGCTGTGTACCAATCAATCCACCTATGTACCTGCCTGCACCTCCCACCGTTTAGAAAACTCGGGCGTGATTCCCCTGGTCCTGATCGAAGTCCAAAACGGTGAGTACCTGGGCGAAGACGACATCATCCGATTCCAGGATGACTACGCTCGCACCAAAGATAAAAACGGTTCGGCCAAGTAAGCGCACTTCAGAGACAACCCAACAGAGAGCCAAATGGGGGGTACCTGACAGGTATCCCCCATTTGGTTTATGCTTCAACAAATTCTCTAAAGTATCTCCTTCAAGCCCCAACAGGGACGCTATGCTCCAACTTACCCCTGCCGCCGTACGGGAAATTGCCCGGCTACAAAGCAAGCAGCCCAATCCCATCTATTGCCGCCTCGGAGTCCACCCAGGCACCTGCGCAGATTGGACCTTTGAGCTCAATTTCGACCCCCAGCAAGCGACCGGCGACCGGCTGTTTGAGTTTGATCAGGTCCAGCTGGTGGTTGCCGACACGGCCCTAGAGTACGTGAGCGATGTCCAAATTGACTATTCTGAGGACTTGATGGGGGGTGCTTTTCGGTTTGATCACCCGCGCGCGATCGCAACCTGCCAATGTGGCCTGGCCTTTACCCTCGCCCCTCTGTCTCCAAACCCCACCCCACCCCCAGAGTACACAAGCCATGATCCAATAAATTGACAATCCTGTCACTAAATTGCTACCATCAGAGCTTGTGAAAACTTTATTCCATTCAGACTAATCGTCTATAGTGTATGCCGACCATTCAGCAGCTCATCCGCACTGAGCGTAACCGAGCTAAGAAAAAAACAAAATCTCCCGCATTGAAAAGCTGCCCCCAGCGTCGGGGCGTTTGTACACGGGTGTACACAACCACACCCAAAAAGCCCAACTCAGCACTTCGTAAGGTGGCTAGGGTTAGGTTGACCTCTGGGTTTGAGGTGACTGCTTACATCCCTGGCATTGGCCACAACCTGCAGGAGCACTCCGTGGTGATGATTCGCGGTGGTAGGGTCAAAGATCTGCCTGGGGTTCGCTATCATATTATTCGCGGTACGTTAGATACCGCTGGTGTTAAAGATCGCCGTCAGGGGCGCTCCAAGTACGGCGCTAAGAGGCCTAAAGAGTAGCCAAGCGTTTGCAATGTCGTATTCGGTTGGCTTAACTCCGGACTTATACTTAGGAATGTCGACCCCTCGTTCATCAGCTTTAGGCGTTTCTGATTAACGTGTGGGTCGGTCTTGTGTCTTCAGCGCTTCGTTAGGGCATTTGGGGTTAAGTTCTGAGTCTGGTATCTTGCTTTGCGCTCCGTTGATTAATTTGATTAATTTTTTTGTTGACTGCTTCTTGTTTTAACTGAAGGTTGCCTTATGTCCCGTCGTTCTAGTGCTCAAAAGCGTCCGGTTCCGCCTGATCCGGTTTATAACAGCCGTCTGGTGAGTATGATGGTCCGCCGGATTATGTCCAGCGGCAAAAAATCCCTCGCCCTTCGTCTTATCTATGACGCCTTTAGCATCATTGAGGAACGCTCGGGTAGTAGCCCCCTCGAAGTCTTTGAGCAAGCGGTCAAAAACACAACTCCCCTGGTTGAGGTAAAAGCGCGTCGAGTCGGGGGAGCCACTTACCAGGTTCCCATGGAAGTTCGAACCGATCGGGGAATCGCTCTGGCCCTGCGCTGGTTGACCCAGTTCTCCCGGCAACGAGCGGGTAAGACCATGGCCATGAAGCTCGCCAACGAATTTATGGACGCGGCTAACGAGACTGGCGGGGCTGTTCGTAAGCGTGAAGAAACCCATAGAATGGCAGAAGCTAACAAAGCATTTGCCCACTACCGTTACTAGCATTTTGCGATCAGCCCTGGGTCGATGTTTAGGGCAGTTGCGATCGCTCACCAGAATCCCCAGCTAAAGACAGCTGTTGGTTTACTCCAAGCCAGCCCTTTCTAAGGAGTCCTCCGTGGTTCGTAAATTTCCGTTAGAAAAAGTCAGGAATATTGGTATTGCCGCCCATATTGATGCGGGCAAGACCACCACGACAGAGCGTATTTTGTTCTACTCCGGTGTGGTCCATAAGATTGGTGAGGTTCACGATGGTAATGCCGTCACCGACTGGATGGACCAAGAACGAGAACGGGGTATTACGATTACCGCAGCAGCCATCAGCACCAGCTGGCGAGATCATCAAATCAACATCATCGACACCCCTGGGCACGTTGACTTCACCATTGAGGTTGAGCGCTCCATGCGAGTCCTCGATGGTGTAATCACCGTGTTTTCGTCAGTGGAGGGGGTTCAACCCCAGTCAGAGACCGTTTGGCGTCAGTCCGATCGATACGATGTGCCACGGATTGCCTTCGTCAACAAGATGGATCGCACAGGGGCCAACTTCTACAAGGTCTACGAGCAGATTAAGGAGCGATTGAGGGCCAATGCGGTTCCAGTTCAGCTGCCCATCGGGGCTGAGGATAAGTTTGAAGGCGTCATCGATTTAGTCAAGATGAAAGCTTACCTCTACACCAACGACCTGGGCACCGATATCCAAGAAACAAATATCCCGGCTGACGTGCAGGCTAAGGCAGAAGAATACCGCGCCTTGTTAGAAGAATCCGTCGCCGACGTCAACGACGCCTTGATGGAAAAATACCTGGAGGGAGAAAGCCTGTCCGCCGATGAGATTATGGCAGGCGTTCGTAGCAGCACCATTGCTGGGAAAATGGTACCTATGTTTTGCGGCTCTGCTTTCAAAAACAAAGGCGTTCAGCTGTTATTAGATGCCATCGTCGACTATCTTCCCTCTCCCCTCGAAGTTAAAGCTATTCAAGGGATCTTACCCAACGGGGAAGTCGGAGAGCGACACTCCAACGATGATGAGCCGCTAGCGGCCTTAGCCTTCAAAATCATGTCCGATCCCTATGGACGCCTCACCTTTATACGAATGTATTCCGGCGTGATGAAGAAGGGCAGCTATGTTTACAACGCCACTAAGGAGAAAAAGGAGCGCGTCTCGCGGCTAATTATCCTCAAGGCTGACGACCGCATTGAGGTCGATGAGCTCAGGGCCGGAGACCTAGGGGCTGTTTTAGGCCTTAAAGACACCACCACTGGTGACACCATCTGCGATCCTAATAAGCCCATTGTGCTTGAGTCTTTGTTTATTCCAGAGCCGGTAATTTCGGTGGCTGTGGAACCCAAGACCAAGCAAGATATGGAAAAACTATCAAAAGCTTTGCAATCACTTTCCGAAGAGGATCCAACTTTCCGGGTCGCCACTGATCCAGAAACCAACCAGACTGTGATTGCAGGTATGGGGGAGCTTCACCTTGATATTCTCGTGGATCGTATGAAGCGAGAATTTAATGTGGAGGCCAACATCGGCGCACCTCAGGTGGCCTATCGCGAAACCATTCGCAAGGCCGTTCAAGCTGAGGGCAAATTTGTGCGTCAGAGTGGTGGCAAGGGCCAATATGGCCACGTCGTGATCAAAGTCGAACCGGGTGAACCGGGCAGCGGTTTTGAGTTTGTCTCTAAAATCGTTGGGGGCACTATTCCCAAAGAGTTCATCAGCCCTACAGAGGCAGGTATGAAAGAAAAGTGTGAATCTGGTATCCTAGCTGGGTATCCCGTTATCGACCTCAAGGTCACGCTGGTAGACGGTTCTTACCACGATGTTGACTCTTCGGAGATGGCCTTCAAGATTGCTGGCTCTATGGCCATTCAAAACGCAGTCATGAAAGCTTCTCCAGCACTCTTAGAACCCATAATGAAGGTCGAAGTCGAAGCTCCTGAGGATTTCCTTGGGGACGTCATGGGTGACCTCAACTCTCGTCGGGGTCAGATCGAGGGCATGGGTTCTGAGGATGGCATTGCCAAGGTGACTGCAAATGTACCTTTGGCTGAAATGTTTGGGTATGCCACCGACATTCGTTCAAAGACGCAAGGTCGAGGCATTTTCTCGATGGAGTTCGGCCAATATGAGGATGTTCCTCGTAATGTGGCTGAAGCAGTCATTGCTAAAAACAAAGGGAACGCATAAGTAAATTAGGGACACGTTAGATTCATGGCACGCGAAAAGTTTGAAAGAAGCAAACCCCACGTTAATATTGGCACCATCGGTCACGTGGACCATGGTAAGACCACACTTACTGCGGCGATTACAATGGCGCTGGCGGCAGCCGGTAGTGCTAAGGCCCGTAAGTATGATGAGATCGATGCGGCTCCTGAGGAAAAAGCGCGCGGGATCACTATCAACACAGCCCACGTGGAGTACGAGACCGAAGCCCGTCACTATGCCCACGTAGACTGCCCGGGTCACGCTGACTATGTGAAAAACATGATCACCGGGGCGGCTCAGATGGATGGTGCAATTCTGGTGTGCTCCGCAGCAGACGGCCCCATGCCTCAGACTCGTGAGCATATTCTGCTGGCCAAGCAGGTGGGTGTACCTAACATCGTAGTCTTCTTAAACAAGCAAGACCAGGTTGACGATGAAGAACTGTTAGAGCTAGTTGAGCTAGAAGTCCGTGAACTGCTCAGCTCCTATGATTTCCCAGGGGATGATATTCCCGTGGTGGCTGGCTCTGCCCTCAAGGCAGTCGAAGCACTGTCTGCCAAGCCTGGCATCGCGCGCGGTGAAGATGAGTGGGTTGACAAGGTCTTGACGCTGATGGACGAGGTGGATGCTTATATCCCTACGCCTGAGCGTGAAATTGATAAGCCTTTCCTGATGGCAGTTGAGGATGTCTTCTCAATCACCGGTCGAGGAACTGTGGCCACGGGACGCATTGAGCGGGGTCAGGTTAAAGTCGGTGAAACCATCGAAGTGATTGGTATCCGCGATACTCGTAGCAGCACCGTTACTGGGGTTGAGATGTTCCAGAAAACCCTCGATTCAGGGATGGCTGGCGATAATGTTGGTATCCTCCTAAGGGGTATTCAAAAAGCCGACATTGAGCGCGGTATGGTGCTAGCCAAGCCAGGTAGCATCACCCCCCATACCAAGTTCGAAGCAGAGGTTTATATTTTGACAAAGGAAGAAGGCGGGCGTCATACGCCCTTTTTCCCCGGCTATAAGCCTCAGTTCTACGTCCGGACAACCGATGTTACTGGCTCCATTGATGCTTTTACTGCTGATGACGGTAGTGCGGCTGAAATGGTGATGCCTGGGGATCGCATCAAAATGACAGCTAGTTTGATCAACCCCGTTGCCATTGAGCAAGGAATGCGTTTCGCAATTCGTGAAGGTGGCCGTACCGTGGGTGCAGGTGTCGTTTCTAAGATCGTCGAATAG
>JBCCRZ010000252.1:0-8217 GCA_039200855.1 Cyanobacteria bacterium P01_D01_bin.44
GTGAACAGTCTTGCTTTAAATCGTTTGCTTTCTTAAAAACGGCAAAATCGCATCGCTGACCTTCTCCGACCAGTCCTCCTGGGCGTAGTGGCCCACCTCTTCTAATCGCTCAAACTCAACGTCGCTCAAGCCCTTGGCAAAGGTTTCTGCCAGGCTCACCGACAGCCACTTATCCGCAACGCCCCAGACAATTAGCGTAGGTCGCGCCCACCCGGTAAACCCCTGATCCAGTTGGGGCATTACCTGGGCCAACCGAGATCGCTTAATTGTCCACATCAAGGACCGCCCCACATCAGAGCTTTTTAGAAACGGGCGACGGTACACATCGAGATCTTCATCCGCCACTTGGTAAGGGCCACCCCCCTCAAGGGTGCGATCGACCAACAGCGGGTCCTGGGTCATCATGTCGCCCACAAAGGGCCAGCCCATCATTTTCATCCGCAGGGGCATTTTGGCCTCGGGGGTGAGGGGCGTATTGAGGATGATCAGCCGTTCAATGCGGTCAGGGTTTTGGGCAGCGTAGAGCAAACCCACCGTGCCTAAAAAGCCTTGCACCACCAGGGAAAACTTTTCAATCTCCAGGCTATCTATCCAGGCGGTCAGCGCCTCTAGAAACGCGTCGGGCGTATAGGCAAACTTACTTTTATCAGGCTTTGCCGAAAAGCCATGGCCAATCCAGTCTGGGGCTAGCCCCCGGAAGCCTCTATCAGCCAGTGCCTTAAGCACATCGCGCCAGCTGTAGCTCTGGGCGACGATGCCATGGAGCAAGATGACAGGGGGCTTGCCATTGTCATTGTTCGGGACTGCCTCGCGATAAAACCAGCGCAAACCTCCGGCTTCGATCTCATGCTCCTCAATCTTCACAGGCGGCACCTCCCCGGCAATTCCAGTGGATTGAGCTTACCGCTCTGACAAACCCTAGTGCAAGTCAGTTCAATTTGGATAGAGTAGTTAAGGGAAGGCTGGTTTATTAAGGAGCCAGAAACAATGCAACTGGAAGCCTATTTCGACTTTTTAACTGAGGATGATATCCGTCTCAAAGGTACCCGCATCGGCATTGAGACTATTCTGTACGAATACATTCACCGCTGTCAGACCCCAGAAGAAATTGCAGAAGCTTACACTGGTCTGACCCTTGAGCAAGTTTATGCCACTATCTTGTACTATTGGCACCGCCATGAGGCTGTGAGCAAATACCTTAAACGTTGGCTGGAGTACTGCCTACAAGCTGAACAGACACAGGATCAAAATCCGACTCCGTTTGTGCAACGACTCATCCGACTTAAAGCAGAACGACAATCCCCTGTTTCTGCTTAAATGTCTCGTAATCATGAAGTTTCTACTTGATGAGAATTTGCCGAACCTTTATCGGGTTCAACTTGCTCGCTCAGCTTCAGAACTAACCGTTTGGATGACTGGTGACCCAGGCGTGCTGCCTAGAGGAGTGTCTTCGGCATGGCTATGGATTGGTTGATATAAGGTATCTCGCTGCTGATCAGGTCGCCCTAAGCAGCGGATTGCCCCTTGCAAATCGGCCACGGTCTGACAGGTGCCCCCCTGCGCACCAGCCATGGAGGTGATGTGTTCTTCCATGAGTGTCCCACCGATATCATTGCAGCCCCAGCGCAGGGCTTCGGTGGCCCCGTCTAGACCAAGTTTGACCCAGCTGGGTTGGTGATTCGGAATCCAATTACCGAGGAAAATGCGGGCAACGGCGGTGAGTAGCAGGGCGTCGTCAAGCACAGGCTGATCACGACCGACGCGCTTACGCAGGGGGGCGGGGGCATCCTGTCCGACGAAGGGCAGCAAGATAAATTCGGTGATGCCGGTTTTGCCATGGGCGTGGGCTTTCTTCTGTAAATCCCTGATCTGAGCCAGGTGATGGATCTGTTGCTCTGGGGTTTCGATATGCCCCGAGAGCATCGTGCTGGTGGTGGGCAGGTCTTCGTTATGGGCGAGGGCGACGATCTCGAGCCAGGTGGCTGTGTCGATTTTCTCAGGGCAGAGGATACGCCGGACCTGATCGTCCAACACTTCGGCGGCTGTCCCTGGCAGGGAGCCCACCCCAGCATCCCGCAGGGTGGCAATCACTGTGCGAAAGTCAAGATCGTCTTCGCGGGCGATAAACTGCACCTCCTGGGGCGAGAAGGCGTGGATGTGGAGGTCTGACAAGGTGTTTTTGAGGGTGTCCACGAGTTTGCAGTAGTAGGCAAGGGAGGTGCCGTTGACCTTGGCCTCTGGATTCAGGCCCCCTTGCATACAAATTTCAGTCGCGCCTTGGGCTACCGCATCGCTGGCTTTTTCTACAATGGCTCCCCAATCGAGCCAGTAGGCACCGTCCTGACCTGCATCCCGGCGAAAGGCGCAAAAGCTGCAGTGCTGTTCGCAAATGTTGGTGTAGTTGATATTGCGATTGACCACATAGGTGACGGTGTCGCCCACCTGGCGGTGGCGCAGGGTGTCGGCGGTGGCGCGAATGGCTTCTCGCTGGTCGGGGGTTTCGGGCTGGAGTAGGGAGATGGCGTCTGCGATCGCAATATCCGCCCCCGCCAGTGCCTTTTCTAAAATTGCTTCGATTGAGAACCCCATACAGCGCTACCGTTGAGTGATCACGTTCATGTTTGATTGTAACGACCCGCTGAGTAAGGTGTAGCTCAAAAATCCTCCCATGACACACTCCCATCACGAGCATCCCGGACACCCTCACCCCCCTCAAAGCCATTACGGACACGCCCATACCCCTGCCAGCTACGGTCGTACTTTTGATCGACGCTGCATAAAGTCAATGGCTTCTGCTGTTTGAAACAGAATTTGGGGAACACCCTTGACGGACAAAAGCCATTGTTCACGACATTCTTCTAGAGACCACTGCCGCTCACAGGCTTGGGATTGGATTTGCCAGTGTCCTTGGGCATTTTTACAACAACTAAAGCCCCATTCGGAAGCTAAATGGGGCAACCGATTGCTCTGATTTCCCTGACTATCGTCGGTGAAACCCATGCTGAAAAGGGTGTTAACCAAATATTAATTTAATTTAACCCAACCATAACTTACAGATAAAACTATGTATTTCAGAATACATATTGAGGTTTTTAAGATGAATATTTGCCATCTCAATGGCTTGTATTTAGGAATTTTATTTTTCAGATAAAAGTCTTAAAAACCGACTTGATTCAGCTTCTTAAGCCCTTGCCTTGTGCACCAGGTTACTCACAAAAACCTCAGACTTTCTTCCTAACTTAAAAAATCAAAGCAGGAGAGCGGCGACATCTTCTCGCTTTGAGGTAGCTCTGTGAAGACAAAATAACTGTAACGGAGGTGTGCTCCCATGATGCCTACCAATGTCGGGACCCCATTTTTATCAGAAGGCGAGGTAACCCCAAAAACGATTTTGCAAGCCGACAACGTGACCGTCCACTACGGTAAAGCCCTGGGGGTGCGAGATGTTTCTATGGAGATTCCCAAAAATCGGATTACAGCTTTGATTGGCCCATCGGGATGTGGCAAGAGCACCTTGATCCGGTGTTTTAATCGACTCAATGATTTAATTCCGGGGGCGCGAGTTGATGGCAAAATTACTTTCAACGGGGTTGATATTAATGGCGAGTTAGATATTACGGTGCTGCGCCGCCAGGTTGGAATGGTATTTCAAAAGCCCAATCCTTTTTCAAAATCTATCTACAGCAACATTGCTTTTGGAGCCAAAATAAACGGCTATCTATATGACCTGGATGAGCTGGTTGAGCAATCGCTGCAGCGGGTGGGTCTGTGGGGAGAAGTTAAAGACCGCCTCAATGAAAGCGGCCACTCGTTATCCGGGGGGCAGCAGCAACGGCTGTGTATTGCTCGTGCGATCGCCGTGGAACCAGAGGTGATTTTGATGGATGAACCCTGCTCGTCGCTCGATCCCCTCTCAACCTTGCGGATTGAGGAGCTCATGCAAGAGCTTAAGCAAAAATACACCCTGGTGATTGTTACCCACAATATGCAACAAGCCGCGCGGGTTTCGGATATGACGGCCTTTTTTAATGCCGACGCCGACGCCAGGGGCAATCGCTTTGGCTATCTGGTGGAATACGATAAAACCCAGGTTATCTTTAATACGCCCCAGCAAGAGGCAACCCTCGCCTATGTGAGCGGTCGGTTTGGTTGAGGGCAACTCGGCATACTACGGTTGGTTAATGAGGGTGAGGTGGTGAGGTGGTGAGGTGGTGAGGTAGTGAGGTAGAGCTAAAGAAGCAAGCTTATTCACCCCTTCACCAGCGCAGCGCACTCACCAGCACAGCGCACTCACCTATTCACCAGCGCAGCGCACTCACCAGCGCGTTAAGGCTGTTCCGTTTCACCACAATTTCAGAATTGGTCGTTAGGGTTATAGATAAGCATGATTAAGGAGTGTGTAGACCCCCGATGGCAATCCGTCACCTCACAAAGGCCGAAGTCAATACGTTACTGATAAAGCTGACTTTGGCAGGATTTATCCCCGGAAAAGACTTTAAGGTCGATGAAAATGGCAGAATTTGGGCGCGTAAAGAGATTTATGCTTTTATCAGTCGGATTCCGGCCTTGCCCGAAGCGGATGATGATTTTGTAAATGATGATTTGACGAATGATCAGCAACGTCCGTTGATGCCAACAGTTTAGGTATATGCCGACCAACAGCATATTCCCAATCATTGAGATGTTGTCTAAGAGATGTTGTCTAAATTTTTATTTTTAACATTTAAGAGTATTGCGATTTACAAACACCCCTCTGAGTCATGATTAACCCGCGCTAGCTTGGGCGTAAGGGTGACTGACTTGGTAAACCGTTCTGACCGGATAGTGATCTCTTGATGCACTGAGACGGTTGCAAAGGAGGGGTTGTGAAAATTCTCCTGGTTGAGGATGACGACATTTTAGTGGAGGTGCTCGTCAATGCGTTGACGGCAGAGCACTATGCCATTGATGTCGCCGCCGATGGTCAAATGGGCTGGGAGCTCGCGTCTGCGTTTGAGTATGACCTGATCTTGCTAGATGTGATGCTGCCCAAGTTGGATGGCATCAGCCTGTGTCGGAAGCTGCGATCGCACGGTAGCCAAACCCCCATTTTGCTGCTCACCGCCCAAGATACCAGCACCAGCAAAGTCCTGGGTCTGGATGCGGGGGCCGATGACTATATGACCAAACCCTTTGATCAAAAAGAGCTCCTGGCCCGCATTCGAGCCTTGCAGCGGCGAGAGGCGGTGACCCTGTTGCCGGTGCTCACCTGGCAAAGCCTCTCGCTAGACCCCAGCACCCGTGAGGTGACCCATCACGGTGAGCCGATTTACTTGCGCCCGAGGGAATACGACCTGCTCGAGCTGTTTTTACGCAACCCCCATCGGGTCTTTAGCCGCGGCGCTATTCTCGATCACCTGTGGTCCTTTGAAGACTCCCCTGGAGAAGAAACGATTACCGCTCACATCAAAGGCCTGCGACAGCATCTCAAATCCGCTGGGGTGTCCCAAAATCCAATCGAGACGGTGTACGGCATTGGCTATCGACTGCGAGAAACGCCAAAGCAAGATAGCTTATCCCACCAGGTAGCCCATCAGGCTAATACCCAAACCGCAGCGGTTTGGGAGCGAGCCAAGCAAAGATTGAGTAATCGCATTGCCGTGATCGAGCAGGCTACTTTCGCTGGCATCTCCGATACGCTAGCCGACGAACTACGCCAGCAGGCCGAGAGAGAAGCCCACAAATTGGCCGGGTCCCTGGGCATGTTCAGTTTTGATGAAGGCTCTCAACTGGCCCACGAAGCCGAGCTGGCATTTCATAACTGGCCCTCGCTGGCGTCCCATCAGCGCAGCCACCTGGCTGAGCTGGTGGCTGCGCTGCGACAATCGGTACAGCAAGCAATTCACAGTGAACCCCCCACGCTGTTTGCCCCAGACGCGGCCATCCCCGCCACGCTGCCCTATCTGCTGGTGATTAGCGTTGATACGGCTTTCCACGAAGCGTTAGTTAGCGCTGCGACGGGTTGGGCTATACAGATAGCGGCCCACCCCAACGCCGCCCGAGGGAGGCTGTCCAGTCGTTGTCCCGATGTGGTGTTGCTAGACCTGTCGTCCGTTGCCCAAGGGCAGCAAGCGATTCAGCTGAGCCCGGACACGGTCACCTTTTTGGCCGAGGTGCAGGCACTGACGCCGCCCCTACCGGTGCTGCTGCGCACCGATCAAGATAGTTTGATTGATCGGGTTAAGGTGGCGCGGTTAGGGGGGCGCGGGTTTATCTCCCCTGCGATGCCAGCGAAGACGGTGATCGAGACGGTGATGCAGCTATGGGTGCGATCGCGCCCGGCAGCGGCCACGGTTTTAGCGGTGGATGACGACCCGCATATTTTAGAGGCGATGCACCAGCTGCTAGAGCCGTGGGGCCTAAAAGTGTTCACCCTGGGCGACCCACGACGGTTTTGGGAGGTGCTCAATGACACCCAGCCCGATTTGCTGGTGCTGGATGTTGAGATGCCCTACATTGATGGGTTGGCGCTGTGTCAGGTGGTCCGCAGCGATCTGCACTGGAGCCACCTACCGATTTTGTTTCTCACCGCCCACACCGATGCTGCCACCCAGAGCCGAGTTTTTGAGGTCGGCGCAGATGACTATGTGGCGAAACCGATTGTGGGTCCGGCCTTAGTCACCCGCATTCTCAATCGGCTAGAGCGATCGCGGCTGGGTCAGGCTCGCACCGAGATCGACGCCCTGAGTGGGGTGGCCAACCGTCGTCACGCCGCCCAGGCGGTGGCCCAGCTGGTCACCCTGGCGCGCCAGCACCGTCAGCCCCTGTGTCTGACGGCGCTAAAAATTGATCGCTTGGAAACCCTCAATCGCGAGTACGGCTACGAGATTGGGAATCTCGCTATCACTCAATTGGGACAGCTACTGCGGCGGGCATTTGCAGGGGACGATGTGGTAGGTCGCTGGGGCGGTCGACTGTTTGTGGTGGCGATGTATGGGATGACTGCCCAAGATGGTATCCGTCGCCTCAAGGCGGCTCTCCAGGATTTCCGCAAAGTTTCGTTACCGATAGAGCTCCCAAAAAAGACCTCGTTGAGCTTTAGTGCAGGGGTGATCACCTACCCGTCAGCCGAGGCGGATCGACCGCGAGAGGAGGCCGCCGAGGAGGCTGCGGGCAATCATGGGGCAACCGGCAATGGGTTATCTCTCTTTGAAGGGGCCATGACGCTCCTGGGTCGAGCCCGACCGGGGCAGCTTTTATCGACTTAGGAAATGGGAAAAAACTGGGACAAAAACACTATGCAGCCCAACCGTTCATCCAGGATCTGTCATGCTTGGAAAGCAGCCCGGCTTCCCCTGGCTGTGGGGGCTGGGGTGATAGCAACCACCTTGATCCTCTGGCAATCTTTAAGGACCCAGGAACAGGCTCAAATTCACCGACGGGTTGACTTTGCCACCGTCAGCATTGGTCGACAAATTCGGGTTCAAACCGAAGATCGGGTGCAGGCACTGGTGAGAATGTCGCGGCGATGGGCTGCCCAGGGGGGGATGACCCAGGCTGACTGGACCGCCGATGCTGAGAGCCTGTTGCGAGATTATCCTGGTTACCAGGCAATTGAATGGATCGACTCAGACTTTTATGTGCGCTGGATTGTCCCCTTAGCTGGGAATGAAGCCGCAAAAGACTTTAACCTGGGGTCTGAGGTCTATCGGCGAGAGGCGCTGGAGACAGCGCGAGAAAAACACACCGCCTCCATGACCCACACGGTAACCTTGGTGCAGGGGGGGGAAGGCATTTTGGTCTATGCTCCGATCTTTCGGGAAGCCGATCAGGCTTTTGAGGGGTTTAATCTTGGGGTTTTTCGAGTGCAGCGACTGCTCGATACGATTTTGAATGAACGGGTGGCCCCTAGCTATGCGATCGCAATCCGAGAAGGCGACACCGAAATCTATCGTCGCATCGCCGCCGAGATGACTGACATCGAGCCGCTCCCGCCGCAAACGCCGGAGACCTTGCTGCAGAAAACCTGGGGCCAGCGTACCGAGATTGATCTGCACGGCGTAATTTGGGAAATCGAAGTCTGGCCCACCCCTGCCTTGTTAGCGCAAGAACAGTCCCACTTACCGACCGTGATTTTAATCAGTGGTCTACTCATGTCGGGGTTACTGGGCTGGGTCACCTGGCTCACCCAAGCAGCCCAACGACATCGTGCTCAGCTGATTAAGGAAAGCGCAGAAC
>JBCCRZ010000253.1:0-8189 GCA_039200855.1 Cyanobacteria bacterium P01_D01_bin.44
AACCACGCTAAGTGGCAAAGGTCGCCACGACCCCTGTGTTTTACCCCGCGCCGTCCCCATGGTTGAGGCGATGATGGCCCTGGTGCTCTGCGACCATCTGCTGCGTCAGCACGCCCAGTGTGAGCTGTTGTAAATATTTCGATGTCGCTGCTAAATAAGTGGACCTTCTGGAGCTTTTTGCCTGCTGCCATTGGGCTCCTCTGGCATTGCTTTAGCGCCCCCAGCCTGCCGGTGCGATTACTCAATCTGGCGTTTTTTTTACTCTGCCTCGAGCAGGCGCGCATGGCTACCCTCGATTTGCAGCAGATTCAGCTTGCCAACCAGCTAGAACCCAGCGGACCCCTGCGACGCTTGCGGAGGGTGACGCTGACCACGATTGGGCTAGAGCTGCTGGGATTTTATAGCGCCGTGGTTTGGCTAACAGCGGGGGCGACGTGGGTGCTGGCCAGCCTGATTTTTTTCAACAGCTTTGCACCAGTTCAAATAGATATGGCCGGTATCGTCGCCCCCCGTCCCCTGAGAGATCGCCTGCTAGTCCTGGCCGCTGACGGGGTTAGCCTCCTGCTGGTCGGCCTATGGCATCTGCAGATAGCCCCCTTAAGCGTCAGCCTTACCCTGGTCGCCTTAATCGCCCTTTACGGGGGCGTCAAGTATGGCCCTTCTCTATTGAGCCAACTAAAGCCTTAAACCTTTAAAGCCTTAAATTTTTAAAGCCCTCCCCGCTCCGCGTCCTCCAACACATCCGTGGCATTTACTACCCGTTAAGGTCCCGAAGCAAGGTAACTTTTTAACTACGGGTAAAAGTTATGCGGTAACATAAAGACGAACTTTGGGTAAGTTTTAACTTCGGGAACTTTTTTGCGGCTCAAAGGGGGATTGAAAGGCGTGAGCCATGCCTAGACTAAACACGAGTAAGCAGGTCAAACTTCGAACGCGGCGGCTGTTAGAAAAACTGCTCAGCTATGCCAACTATGAGCTGGCCGAAAGCGACGATTTTGAAAATAGGCTCACGGTGCGGTGGAAAAATGAGGCCACCCAATCCCCTGAGTTGATTGTCGAAACCGAGTTAAAGGTGCTGATGGAGCTGGCCTTTGCCCGCCAGGAGGACCCTAAACTCAAAGAGCAGCTCCGTAACGATCTGCGGGTACTCGAAGAATTTCTAAATATTTTGGAAGACAACCGGACCCGGACCCAGGGGTCCAAGGACTGGCGATTTACCCTCAAGCTTTGGGATAAATCCACCGAAGCGAACCTGGAGGCTTTTGAAAGTGTCTGGGATCAGCGTAAGGGACGCCGCAAGCCCAGATCATATCTCCAAGATCGGATCTTGCCACCTAAGCCGATCATTCCTGATGCCGATGCGCTGCAATCGCCATCGATCGCAGCCCCCGCAATTTCCCCTGAGCCTTTGCCCGCAGATAGCGCAGCGGATGAAGTTAGCGGATTAGCCGAAACCATCCAAACCAACCTACTCATCCACCCCGAATCGACCTATCGGGAAGATGAGGCTTACCTGACAGAGCTTTTGCAACGTCTGTCTTTTCAACAATCTGAGCATCTCATCACCCTTGAGGGCGTGGGCGGTGTGGGCAAAACGACGCTGGCGATGGAAGCTGCCCAGCGCTGTTTGCTAGCCTCCCAGTATCCCAGTCGGCATCCCCAGCTGCCCCATTTTAAGGCGGTCATTTTTACCTCAGCCCAAACCCATCATTTTAGCGGTCCGCAGCTTTATCCCCGGTTAGGGCATCAGCGCAACCTGCAAGATATTTTTCGCACTATTGCCCGCACCCTGGGGCGACCCAGTGAGCTGCCCATCGATTTTAATGATCAGCTAACGGCAATTCGAGACAGCCTTGGGCAGCAACCCACCTTGCTGATTGTCGATAACCTCGAAACTTTAGAGGATAGAGACTACGTTCTGTCGTTTTTGCGAGAGATTCCCCCCACGGTTAAGGTGATTGTTACCAGCCGGGTCCGGTTGGGCATCGGCACCACGTTACCGATCAAGCCCCTGCCCGTTAAAGCTGGGATTGCCTTTTTGCAAGCACAAGCGCAAGCCCAGGCCCTAAATCTCACCGAGCCCCAGCTCAAGCACCTCCATAAGCAAACCGGAGGGCTCCCTCTGGCGATGGTTTACTGCTTGGGGATGATTGCCACCTATGGGATCAGCCCCGAAGATCTTGACTATACCCAGCTGGCCAGCGGCGATGTCGCCCGCCACTGCTTCGATACTTCTATAGAACGGTTGCGAGGCCAAAATGCCCATGCGCTGCTAATGGCCTTTGCTTGTTTTCAACATCCCGCTCTCCCCGAAGCCGTGGCCCATGTTGCCTTTGCGAGTGACTATATGCGGTGCGATCGCACCCCCTTTAACGAGCTTTACCGACTCTCGCTGATTGACTTGCAGCAGTCTCGCTACACGATGCACTCGCTCACCCGCGAGTATGCCCGCACTGAGCTCATCAAAACCCCCACTTTTGAGCGAGAAGCCCGCAACCGCTGGCTCGAGTGGTACTTAGAATTTTTGGCCGTCCATGGCGACACGGACTGGTACGACTGGCACCCCACCAGTCCGGTTGAAATCGAGTGGGCAAACCTGCGAGAGATCATGGAGTGGTGTCGAGCCGAAGAACGCTACGAAGAATTTATCGAGTTTTGGGAATACCTGAAGGGTTACACCCAAATTTACGGTCACTGGAGTGAGCGTCTAATCTGGATGGAGTGGCTGATTGCTGAGGCAGAGAAGCGTATTGACTGGGAAATCATGGCCGATGCGATGTATCACCACGCTAGAACCCTTGGCTTCTTTAATCAACCGAAAAAAAGTCAGGAAGCCATCATACTAGGACAACGTATTTGGGAAATTGCCGATCTGAGTAACAAGAGACTGCTAATAGACGTTGCAACCCTGCTGTCTAAGTTGTACGTTCAACTCGAACAGATTGATCAGGCTTTTGCATGGATTGAACGTGCACAAGACCTTTTACAAAACTCAGTGCAACAAGAAGAAAGGTACGTCTATCAAATGGTAGACGTACCTTACTGCAAAGCTGAGGCACACCTCAAATTGAAAAACTTTGATAAAGCAGAACATATTCTGCAGCATGCTCTAGAGAGAGCCGAGGCGATTGGATGGAAACGCGCTCAAGCCTACATTAAAGGCTGGATTGCAGCCATTGCAATTGAGAAAAACGAACTGGACAAAGCCAGGACAATCTTCGAAACAATTCTCTCAGTCGCAGAAGAACACAATGACCAGAGATGCCTCACTATTTGTTACAGCTATCTAACCCAGCTGGAACAACAGCAAGGTAACATTGAGGCATCAGAAAAATGGGCTCTTTTAGCGAAGGATAGCTCAGAGATGCTCAACATGAAATTAAAAACTTTGCAGCAAGAGTGAGAAAAACATACGCTGGAGCTTAGATGTGCTCCAGCGCATGCAATCAGTCAGAATTTTATACGGCTGCCAACGCAGAGGATAAGTCCTCTAAATTCAAGCTAACGGTCGGACGAACTTGCTTCTGATTTCCTTCGATGAGAAAGCAAAAACTGGCTTGCTTCAGAAAACAAAAGCTTGCTTGGTTTACCTTTATCTGAGTGCTTTCAGATGCCATGAAAAATCGCTCCTTCCAACAATGTAAAACAATTCTCAGAAAGCAAATGAGCCAGAAGAAGAATCACTTCTTAACGGCACTTATTTACTTGTTCCAAGATTTGATTCATACAGTACGGAGAGGTGTTTCCCACAAGCAAATCTATTTCAATGGCAGGGAAAACCAAGCTTAGACAAGGGAATCTAAGGTTAGGGGAAATTAATTTCCCTAGGGAAAACAGAATAAAATCGTGGCAATTAACGTTCTGACTTATGGCAGGTCGTCACAAAAATGCCAAAGCTTGCCCAAACGTCAGTCAGGGTCAACTGACGATAGAGCTGTTGTTTTGCGTCGGCCGCAATCCTGGCAAAATCTGGATGGCTCGCATGGTAAGGAGCCCCAAAAGACAGTAGCCCAAAGAGAGTCTCTGCCCCATACTCATCGGTCGTTAACACTTGTACAGAAGATATTGCATTTTCAAAGCCTGCCTGTCTGCCATAGACGCTCAGCTTGCGGCCCACATACGGGTCTCCCCCTTGGCCCTGCTGGATAGCAACGACTTGCTCTCGAAACGTTGTCAAAGCATCGGGCTCTGGGTATAGGCTAAACCAGTCGTCATCTATATCAATGATGCAGAGCCTGCCACCGGGCTTTAAAACTCGATAAGCTTCCTTTAAAGCCCGGATGGGTTCGGTTAAGTGCTGCAATAAAAACCTTGCATAGACAACATCAAACGTAGCGTCAGGAAACGTCAGGTTATAGGCATTACCGATGACAAACTGCACATTGTCAATTTGATGGTGGCTCTGTTTTGCGATCGCATGTTCAACCATCTCGATGCTGGCATCTACCCCTACAACACTGCCGGGACAGAGGGTTTTGGCTAACTTAACTGTCAAGGCCCCTGTGCCGCAGCCTAGATCTAAAGCGTGCATCCCTGGACTAAGAGCGGCCTGATGCCAGGCCTGTTGATCTAGGGCGTGCAAAATCTTAGTTTTGCGCTGTAGCCGAGTCAGCTCTTGCTGCTGCTGCTCACTCTGAAAGGTATCGAAGGTATATGAACCCTGAGTCATAGTGTAGCCTCCCGTGAATGGTAAAAAACGTAAAAAACGCAGAGGGGTGCCTAAATCTAGACACCCCTCCGCAAAAAATAATGACCTCATCGTGATTTCAGCAATATCCTACAGATTGCCGAAATTTACTCAGTGGTTTATCGTCATTAGGCCGCCGCAAGTACGCCAAAATGCTTCTCAAATAGCGCCTGGGTTTCTGCAAACGCATCGTTGAGTTGCTGACGCTCGTCGGCATCGCGCATACCAAAGTAGGGCCAATGGTCCATAAAGCGGCCAAACAACGCATCGCAATCTTCGCGATACTTAGCGGTGTCTAAAATATGAGTATGCCAGACCTGATCGATTTCTCGACTCGGCACAATGGGGCGGTCATCGTACAGATAGTTCAAAAACAAAAAGCGACGGTATAGTTCCACAGCACGGGTGACTCGCTCAAGGGTCCAACCGTCCCCATCTTCAGGGTGCATCAGCTTAAAGGCAATGGGACCAAAGTCGATGTTCGACAGGCGCTCTAAAAAGGACTTATCGTCGGTAGATAATGTTTGAGCAGACATGAATTTCATCTCAGACTGTCTTGGTTATGCTCAGTAAACGGTTGAACCCTAACCAGAAGCAAACCCCCCATCGATTTCCCTAAAGCCCTCTAATCAAAGGAATACAAAAGTTAGGGGAAATCATTTTCCCTAGGTGAAACCGGGCTAAATCCTCAAAAATTAGGTAGGCAAACACGCTAAGGTAGGAAAAAATCAAAATATCGGTTCCACCATGGCTGCGATCAACTCTTCTGATGCCAATATCCAGAGACTCAAACAGCTGCGCCCAATGCTGCTCAATTTACACAAAGCCCTCCTCGATTCGGAGCGCATTGTCTATGAGCGCGAGCATGGCCCCATCAAAAACAGTGGTGAATTTTTTCGGTTAGTGATTAGCCACAAGGCTTTCGACTGGCTACGCCCCATTTCTCAATTCATCGTTCAGATTGATGAATTTTTAGATCCCAAAGAGCCCCCCGAAAACCCGTCAGAGGGGGCCGCCATTTTGCTCGAAAAAGCCCGCCTGATGATGAAACCCGCCGAGGAATCATCCACCCCGCTGGGCAGTAACTACTTTCGAGCAATTCAGCGGGATCCGAATATTGCGTTGATGCATGCGGAGGTGAGTGAGGTTTTGAGAGGAAAGGGTAGGGGGTAGAGATGTGGAGGGGGTAGGGAAGATGGGGGAGATGGGGAGGATAGGGAGAGGACGCGGGGAAGGGGGGAAGGGGGGACGCGGAGAATTTTAGCGAAGATTTGTAGGATGGGTTAAGCTGCCGATTGCTTTAGGTTTTAGTCAATAGCTTTAAACAGCGAACCCATCACGCAGAAATACCCCACGATTGAAATATATATTCGTCATAAAATCCTCCCAACCCGCAAATAAATTGGCCATTGAAAAGTAAGTTCCGACTCAGCATCGGGCCAGAGTCTCGCAATATCTGCCTCCAAAGCTTCAACCACCTGAGGCCCTTCGGTCTGGATCATTTGCTGCATTGCTGACCAGGTCTTAAGACATCCCACCAAGTCCGCCCGTTGCCAGTGGGCGTTCATTTGAAACTCTGGCGGCTGGATTTCATCAAATGGAAATGGCAGGGTTTCATATTTTGCATCGATCAGGTCTACCTCCGGGGCGACCCAGGGTTGAATTTGCTGGCGATAGGCTTGCACCCACTGGCAAATTTCCTCCGTTTCGGGGGTCGCGAGAAAATCGCCGGAGCACCATACCGCTAAGATCGCCCCCGATCTCGTCACCCGCCGCACTTCCTGATAAAACCGAGGAATATCAAACCAGTGGATCGCCAGCCCCACCGTTACTAAATCTATTGAGCCTGCCTCCAAATCAGTTTGCTCAGCTGGGGCGACTGCATAGCTGATCTTGGGGTGATCAAACGCATTGGCAATTTGCTGAGCGCTGGCATCCGTCGCGTAGATTTGATCAAAATAAGGGGTCAGGCCAAGGGCTACTTGACCGTTGCCTGTGCCGCAGTCCCAAGCAGCTTTGGGTTTAGCGACCAGACCCGCCAAATACTCAAACAGCGCGTCCGGATAGCGGGGTCGATAGCGGGCATAGTCGGCAGCTTGCTTTGAGAAATAGTCTTTGAAGGCCACTGGGTCACCGTTGAATCAGAGGAGCTGAAGATGGGCTTGGGGTTATTCATGGGAGTCTGCGATCGCAACATAGGCCCCCAACCCAATTAGCATCCAGCCCGAAAACTGCCGCTGCCGTCGCCGCAGTTGGGCACTTTGCTGAAGCCACTGCCCGATTGGGCCAGCTAGAGCGATCACAATCAAATCGACCAGCGTATTCAACAGCACCGATATTGAGCCCAGCAAGATAAATTGAGGCACAACCGGGCTGCTGAGGTTGACAAACTGGGGAATAAAGGCCAGAAAAAATAGCGCTGTTTTAGGATTGAGCACTTCGGTGGTGATGCCTTGATACAATGCACTACGCTCGATTGCCAATGGTCTGGCTGGGTGACTGTCTACACTACCTGTTTCGGATTGGCGCAGGGTTTGAACCCCCAGATAAATCAAATAGGCCGCCCCTGCATATTTGATCACACCGAACGCAACGGCACTGGTGGCCAGCAAAGCCGACAGCCCCAGCGCCGCGGCCACGACATGGACTAACCCTCCCACGCTAGTCCCGATGGCAGAGGTCAGCCCCTCCCGATGCCCGCCTCGAATACTGCGGGTTAGCACATAGAAAATACCGGGACCTGGGGTGATCGCCAGGACTAGCGCAGCGGTGAGGAATAGGGTGAAATTGGTGATTTCGGGCATGGGTGGTGAGTGGTGGGTAGTGGGTGGTGGGTAGTGGGTAAGGGGTAGCGGGTAATGGGTAATGGGTAATGGGTAATGGGTAATGGGTTTCACTTCTCCCGCCTATTACCTATCCCTGTTACCTATTACCTATTACCTATCACCTGTTACCTATTACCTGATTCTCTGCAATCCTGCCACTTTTACCTCAACCTGTGCCCGATTTACAGCACTGATCACCGCCAGCAGTGAGGCTGTAACAATATTTTCGTGGATGCCGACGCCGTGGCAGGTGTGATCGAGGGTGGTGAGTTCGAGGAGTGCGATCGCACTTGCCCAGCTACCTTGCTCCAGCGCCTTTTCCTCATAATGCTGCACTTGAATCTCTAGATCCAGTGCTTGGGCTAACCCATTCACCAGGGCATCGATGGGGCCATTGCCAGCCCCGCTGATCACCAGCGGCTGACCGTTGAGCACAATGTCTGCCTCAATCCTTTGCACCTGATTGTCATCCCCCGCCAGGGTTAACCGATGGCCCTGATAGTCGATGGGGCCTACTGGACGCAGGTAAGTTTGATCAAAGATTTGCCAGATCGCCTCGGCAGATAGCTCTTGCCCTCCGGCATCCATCACCCGCTGCACGACGCTGCTAAACTCGACCTGCATCCGGCGCGGCAACGTGATGCCATAGTACTGCTCTAGCAAAAAGGCAATGCCCC
>JBCCRZ010000254.1:0-8185 GCA_039200855.1 Cyanobacteria bacterium P01_D01_bin.44
ACTTGGTGGCGGGGGCTGGATTTGAACCAACGACCTTCGGGTTATGCTTACCACTACAGTTTTCACTGCCTGAAATCAGTTTGTGGCCTGGACTGTCCCTTTACCCTCAGCTTTATCTGTTAGGGTATCTGCCAACCAGTCTCTACACCTTCTCCTCTCGGAGCTTGGCTCGGGATTACCGCGCTAATGGCTTCCCCGAATTTGACAGATAAACACATGCAAATCTCTCTACATGCCGCCCTGTAAAACTAACCTCCAAGCGCAATGGTTAGCCTTACCGTTGAGCCCGACGAGCTACCAGACTGCTCTACCCCGCGTTGTGTGCTTTATTACTATAGCGATCTGACTACCGAAACGGCAACCTTTCTACAAAAGAAATTTAAATCACAAATGACCGTCTAAACCATCGATAACTCACCCACGACGTCAAGACGCTTATAGTCACTTAAATTCATATAGGTCTCAGCCAGCCCGTCAGCGATGGTGGGCGACACCCAGCCGAGCTGTCTCAATACGTGGAGGGCGGCTGCGTACTTGGCGCGTCGAGAGCCATCGACTACCTTAATCGCCAGACCCAGCCCTTCACCCACCCGACCGACGCATTGGATGCCTTCGGCCCCGGATTTGCTGACCAATTCACCCTGGGTCAGCTGCATCAGTTGACTATCAAAGCCATTGGGGCCAGAGATCATCATGGGGTGGCTGGTCATGGCGCGGACAATCCGCTCCATTTCTAAGTTTTCGCCCGAGGCGAGTTTGGCAAACAGGGTGGCCATTTGGCGCAGCTGCATAAAGTAGGTGGGGGCCCCGCAGTCATCGTGGGCGCAGATAAACTCATCGGCGGGCATCCCCAACAGCTCTGACAGCTTTTTGATAATCAGCTGCTGGACGGGGTGATTGCGCTGGAGATAGCTGTTGAGTTCCCAGTTGCGCTGTTTACAAACCGCCAACATGCCCGCATGTTTGCCAGAGCAGTTATGTTCTAGCGCACTGGTTTTACCGTCGGGAATCGGGCACTGAAGGGCGGTGGGCTCAACATTAGCCCGCCATAAAATATTGAAGACCTGGCGACCTTGCTCGATGGTGCCCTGGTGAGAGCTGCAAATGATGGCCAGATCTTTGTCGGTTAGATGAAAGCTCTCCAGCGTGCCTGTGGTGGTGACCGCCAATGCTTGTACGGGTTTTAAGGCCGAGCGAATAAAGCAGGCTGCATCGGCATCTCCTGCCAGGGTGAGTAAGCGTCCACGGCTATCAGTTACCACGGCGTGGACCTGATGCACCGATTCGACAATGCCTTCGCGCAGTAGCTGTACCTGTAGCTCGGCAGATGAGTGACGATTTGGCCGGGTCATGGCTAAGCCCCTGTGATACTCCAGTGCGCTGTCAGCTCCAAAATCTCAGGTCCCAAGACTCAGACCTATAGAAACTGCCAGAGCCCACTGGCTAGCAGCACCAAACTTATCATGACGGCGAAGGTTTTTTGTAACCTGCGTAAAATCGGTTTGACTTGATAGTCAACGATCAGCCGATCTCGGTTAGAAATCTCCTCGGGTTTAACCCAAACTTGGCCGTCGTACCAGCCCGACTCTTCGTAGGGCACGGCTTGATTGCGCAGGCGATTACCCACGTGAAACCAGCCAATATAAAGCTGTAAAAGGGCGAGGGTGGGTAAAACCAACCCACCCAGCGCCGCACTGATTAAAAACTGAGGCCAATGCTGGGCGGGCACAAAACTAGCCGCCGCAACTGGGGCCGTCACTATCCAGCTGGCTAACCAGATGAGCACGACGGGTTTTAGATAGGTGCGCAGATCTTGAGCTCCCCAGCTGTAAAACCAAGAATCTCGCATTTCTTCATATTCCCGAATGGGAACCTGATCGGCTGGAACGGGGCATCGCGACACGGTGGTCTTCATAAAAAGAACTTAGGACACGTTCAGGCTATTCATCAGATCATTGTAGTTTGCTTTTAGTCTGTGAGTTGCGCCTCAAGCCCCCGCAAGCTTGGGGGTATAGCTCAGCTGCTCGGCATGTCCCCAAAAGGCGTCTAGATCGTAGAACTCTCGCTCTCGCGGTTGAAAAATGTGTACGATCACTTCGCCGTAGTCTTGCAGTACCCAGCGACCTTCGGTGATGCCCTCTGTATTCAGGGGTTTTCGTTGCCAGTGCTCTTGAACCGCTGCTTCGATGGAGCGTGCGATCGCACGCACTTGTACATTCGAAAAGCCGGTGACAAGCACAAAATAATCAGCCAGGTATGACACGTCTCCTACTTGCAAAATCTTGATGTCGGCTGCTTTGCGGTCGTCGGCTGCGTCAGCAATCGTGATTGCCAGGGCTTTGGCTTGTTCGTCGGTTAAACCGGACCCATCGATGGCCTCAGAAGGCGTTGAAGCGTTGACTCTAAGTAGATCAGCCAAAGATATGAATCCTCCGAAAAATGTGGGTGTAAATTGCCATAGATACCTTATGTAGTGAGGTTTAGCAGAGTTTTGCAGACTGGCGACCAAGCGATATAGGCATATTTTAGATCATGTTCTCAGTCTGACAGTCCACAACCAATAAGTATTCTTAAGCTGTTAAGTTTCCAAGGGGTTTACCCTGTAATCAAGTGTCTAAGGGGATAATCCTCACAGGTTTGAGTCCACACTGCAAAGGAGGCGTCAGTTATGGTTCCTGGCATTGCACTGATTATTGGTATTTTGATTGGGGCAATCATTGTTTATTTGTTGATGCAGTCTAAACTACAGCGCTCAGAAGGGTTGCTACGGCAAAAAAGCGACCAGCTCAGCCAGCGCGAGCAAGAACTGCACCATAACCGCGAACAGTTTAGTCATCTTGAGACATCGCATAAACAAAAACTGAGGGAAGAAAAGCATCAGCTGCAGGAACGCTATGAGCAACTGTTTGCCGAAAAGGTTGAGCGCTACCAAGATGATTTTGAACAGAAGGTAGAAGCGCTAGAAGCCGAATATGAAGCCCGTATGGCCGTTTTAGGTGGCTTTGAGGATCTCGACGCTGGGGAGTATGAAGCCGTCGACGTGGGGGAGCCTGAGCCCGGTTCCGTGAACGTGGTGAATACTGCGTCCATGGGGCCGGGCCTCTCTGTGTCAGAGGTTGAGGCGGACCTGCCGTCCAGTCCTTCAGCAGATTCCGAAGCACCCAGTACGGGCTCAGATCTTGGCGACTCTCCTGCGGGGGAGGATGACTTTTCGGTGCAGGCGGTGATGGCATCAACCGCTGCTGTGGCTACGTTGCCGCTGATTCCAGATCCGTGGGATGACAGCCCAGCGGCCTCGGCGGTGACGCCCTCGCCCGAGGTTGCCTCAATCGATTTGGCCATACCGCCGCCACCTGCCCAGACAACCGCTGCTCAGCCGCCGCCAGTCGGCCCCCCCAAGGCCCCGTCGGGTAGGCAGCGCCATCAGCCGGATGTAGACAGTCGCCGTGACGCTGCGATCGCACTGGGCCAAGCCGCCGCCGCCAGCCCTAAAGCCAGTTTGCAGGCCCTACCTAGACTGGCCAAGCTCAGCAAAGATGCAGACCCGACGGTGCGGCTAGCCGCCATCCAGGCCATGGGCAAAACCGGCAGTATTAAGGCAATTCCCCTACTGAGACAGGCTTTGCGAGACGCCAATGGGGATGTCGTTGCAGCGGCAAATGAGGGGCTCAAACGCTTCAAGGGGGTCAAGAAACAACCTGCAAAAGCTAATAAAAACCTGAAGAAAAAGCTACCCAAAAACCGATAATGGGGCGAAGCAACGATAATAGATCGGACGCTCAAGCTAACGGTATTGATGGGACGCTTACAATCCTGGACACTTAAGATGCCCTACTCTTCGACAATGCCAAAGGCAAACAGGAAGCCGCTTAGGCGTCTACAAAACTCAAAACTTGCAAACTTTAAAGATTGAGGCATCTATAGCAATGACCAAAGCAGTAATGGAAACGAGTAAGGGCACGATCACGCTTGAGCTTTTCGATCAAGATGCGCCCAATACGGTAGCTAATTTTGCCAAGCTTTCAAAAGATGGGTTTTACGATGGTTTGGCCTTTCATCGCGTGATTAAGAATTTTATGGTCCAAGGTGGGTGCCCCCAAGGCACGGGGACCGGTGGCCCTGGCTACACTATTGACTGTGAAATCAACTCAAACAAACACCTGGCAGGGAGTCTGTCGATGGCTCACCGGGGTCCTAATACCGGCGGTAGCCAGTTCTTTATCTGCCATGGCCCCCAGCCCCACTTGGACGGAGTCCACACGGTATTCGGCAAAACCGAAGACATGGCTGTGGTCAATGCGATCGCTCAGGGCGACAAAATCGTGTCAGTAAAAATTGAGGAAGGCTAATCCCTTTTGTAGAAGCGTTGCCTGCAACGCTTCTACAGGAAGACTACTCCAGCTTAGTCCCTCTCTCTTGTTTTCTGTGTACCCATTTTTCTATGTACCAATCTCTTCATATGTCCTGTCTCTGAAGCCTTTGCTCCCTTAAAATTGTGGAATAAGGATTAGACAACTCCAGATCAGCATTTTCCTAACCCCTCCCCCATGGCCACCCCCCTCAAATATGCCTACTTTCCAGGTTGCGTTGCCCAGGGGGCCTGTCGTGAGCTGTATCAATCTACCCATGAGATTACCCAAGCGTTGGGCATTGAGTTGATCGAGCTCAAACAGGCCGCCTGCTGCGGCTCTGGAACCTTTAAAGAAGAATCCCAATTCCTCGAGGATACGGTTAACGCCCGCAATATTGCCCTGGCCGAACAGCTCAATCTGCCCTTGTTGACCCATTGCAGCACCTGCCAGGGGGTCATCGGCCACGTAGATGATCGCCTCAAAGCAGCCAAGGCCAGCGACCCTGACTATCTGGGACAAGTTAACCAACTCCTAGAAAAGCAAAACTGTTCTCCCTATCAGGGCAGTAGCGAAGTCAAGCATCTCCTATGGGCCTTGGTGGGTGACTATGGCCTTGGGTCTTTGACCCAACAAGTGCGTCACAAACTTGAGGGGTTAAAGTGTGCTGCCTTCTATGGCTGTTATCTTCTGCGCGCCCAAAAATCTTTGCCCTTTGACGATCCTCACCATCCCGTCTCCATGGAGAATTTGTTCTCAGCGATCGGCGCGACCCCAATCTATTATCGAGGTCGGACCCAATGCTGTGGCTGGCCCATCGCCAGTTACGCCACCCTAGAGTCTTTCCAAATGGCTGGGGGGCGTCTTCAAGAAGCGATCGCAGCGGGTGCCGATTGTTTGGTCACCCCTTGCCCCCTCTGTCACCTCAATTTAGATTCTCGCCAACCCGAAGTGGAGAAAACCCTGGGTGAAACCTTGGGCCTACCCGTTTTGCATCTGCCCCAATTGGTGGGTCTGGCCTTGGGCATTGCGCCCAAAAAGCTGGGGTTGGAGCGACATGTGGTTTCGACCCGTCCTGTTTTAGAAAAATTGGGATTAGCCTAAAACTGAGCCATGTTAGAGCATGATGTTGTCATTGTTGGGGGTGGGCTGGCTGGCTGTCGAGCCGCCCTAGAAATTGCTCGTACCGACCCTGGCCTTAACCTGGCAATGGTGGCCAAAACCCACCCGATTCGCTCCCACTCGGTGGCAGCTCAGGGCGGCATCGCCGCCACCCTAAAGAATGTCGATGACCAGGATAGCTGGGAAGCCCATGCTTTTGATACGGTTAAGGGGTCTGACTACCTGGCGGATCAAGACGCCGTAGAACTTCTCACGCAAGAAGCGCCGGAGGTGGTTATCGACCTGGAGCATTTGGGGGTTTTATTTTCCAGACTAGACGACGGTCGCGTGGCGCAGCGGGCGTTTGGCGGCCATAGCCATAAACGCACCTGCTATGCGGCAGACAAAACCGGGCACGCCATTTTGCATGAGCTATACAACAACATCCTCCGGTATGGGGTGACCATTTATGACGAGTGGTATGTCCTGCGGCTCATCCTAGAAGATAATCAGGCCAAAGGGGTGGTGATGTATCACCTGCTCGATGGCGAATTGCAAGTGCTGCGGGCGAAGGCCGTTATGTTTGCAACGGGGGGTTACGGTCGGGTGTTTAATACCACCTCCAATGACTTTGCCTCGACCGGGGATGGATTATCCCTGGCGGCGCGAGAGGGCGTCCCCCTGGAAGATATGGAATTTGTCCAATTTCACCCCACTGGCTTGTATCCAGCCGGAGTATTGATTTCTGAGGCGGTGCGAGGGGAAGGGGCCTATTTGATTAATAGCGAGGGCGATCGCTTTATGGCCACCTATGCCTCCAAACAAATGGAGCTAGCCCCCCGCGATATCACCTCCCGCGCGATTACCACAGAGCTGCGGGCGGGCCGAGGGATTCATCTCGATGGGCGCTCAGGCGGGCCCTTTGTCCATCTGGACCTGCGCCACATGGGTCGTGAGAAAATTATGAGTCGGGTGCCTTTTTGTTGGGAAGAAGCCCACCGCCTGGCGGGGGTAGATGCGGTGCATCAGCCGATCCCTGTCAGACCAACGGCCCACTACTCCATGGGCGGCATTCCCGTCAATATTGAGGGCCAGGTCCGGAGCAGCACCGAGGGGCTGATCGACAATTTTTTCGCCGCTGGGGAATGCGCCTGTGTCTCGGTACACGGGGCCAATCGACTGGGGAGCAATTCGCTGTTAGAATGCGTCGTCTATGGGCGCAAAACGGGGGCCACCATCGCCCGCTACGTGCAGACTCAAAAACTCCCAGAGGTGGATGAACAGCGATATCTCAAAGCCGCCAAAGATCGCTTGCAACAGCTTTTAGAGCAACCCGGCGAGTACCGCCTCAATCAGATTCGGCAGCAGGTTCAGGACTGCATGGCGGCGCACTGTGGCGTATTTCGCACCGAGGAGATCATCACGGAGGGGCTGACTCAGCTCAAGGCGCTTCGGAGCCGATATGCCCAGATTCGGCTGGATGACCCCGGCAACGTGTGGAATACGGAACTGATTGAAGCCCTGGAACTGCAAAGTCTGATGGTGGTGGGAGAGGTGATTATGACCGGAGCCTTGCAACGGCGAGAAAGTCGAGGGGCCCATTCGCGGGAGGATTTTCCCGAGCGGGATGATCAGACCTTCCTGCAGCATACGCTGGCGTACTATTCCCCAGCAGGGATTGACCTACGGTATATGCCGGTAAAGATTACGATGTTTGAACCTCAAGAACGGAAGTACTGAGTTAAATATTCAAAAATGCAAGTTCTTTTTTCGATTGTTCGACAGCAGCAAGATGCCGCGCCCAGAGTCCAGACCTATACTTTGGAGGGCGTTGACCCCAGCGAGACCATTCTCTCCTGTCTAAATCGAATTAAGTGGGAATTGGACGGCGGGTTAGCCTTTCGCAAAAATTGTCGTAACGCGATTTGCGGTAGCTGTTCGATGCGCATCAACGGTCGGTCTGCTTTAGCTTGCAAGGAAAATGTTGGGAATGAATTGGCGCAGCAGTCACACTGGTCAGATGCGCCTGAAACGCCAACAATCACCATCGCCCCCATGGGCAATATGCCGGTGATTAAGGATCTGGTGGTAGATATGGCCAGCTTCTGGCAAAATCTGGAGGCAGTTGATCCCTATGTCAGCACAAGTGCCAGGGCTATTCCAGAGCGAGAGTTTCTGCAAACGCCTGAGGAACGGGCTCACCTTGACCAAACTGGTAACTGTATTCTGTGCGGGGCCTGTTATTCCGAATGCAACGCCCGTGAGGTCAATCCTGATTTTGTCGGCCCCCACGCCCTGGCAAAGGCCCAACGCATGGTGGTGGATTCTCGGGATAAAACCACAGCAACCCGACTGGAAAAATACAATCAGGGCAGCCAGGGTGTCTGGGGCTGCACCCGGTGCTATATGTGCAATGCGGTTTGTCCGATGGAGGTTGCGCCGATGGATCAAATCGGCCACATTAAGCAAGCCATTCTCCCCCACCAGTCGCCAGCATCCAGCCGCTCAGTTCGCCACCGGAAAGTGATGGTGGATTTGGTCAAACAGGGCGGGTGGATTGATGAGCGAAAGTTTGCGCTGATGGTGGTCGGCAATTATTTTCGAGACCTGCGCGGGCTGCTCAGCCTTGCTCCCTTAGGCTTAAAGATGTTGGTAGCTAGAAAGTTTCCTTTGTGCTTTGAGCCGTCGGAGGGTGCTCAGGAGGTGCGATCGCTGATTGAATCTGTTCAACAACT
>JBCCRZ010000255.1:0-8184 GCA_039200855.1 Cyanobacteria bacterium P01_D01_bin.44
CACCAACTAACTATCATTTTTGCAGGGATTCTTCCCGATGGGCGACTGCCAAGCCTCTACACTACGCCTAAATTACAAGGCTTACATTGTAATTCGCTGAGGTTTTTGCTAGATTCAGGCTGTCAGCATTCGGGAGTAGCGGATGTCTAAAGTTGTCAGTACTCGCCTGCAGGATGAAACCTTTAAACGCCTCAGTCGGATCGCAAGAATTCTAGGCAAAACACCGAGTGATACTGTTGCAACCCTGGTTGAGGAGTCTCTGCGCGAGATCGAGTTTGCCTTAGTCGAATTTCGCAACTCGGTCCTAGGGCGTCAGGCGTTTATGAAAGGCTCATCGCTGGCTATTTGGGAAGTGATTGAGATTGCCCGCACCTATGAAATGGATGTCACCAAGGTGACAGAGCATTTTCAGCGACCGATGGAATGGGTCAAGGCTGCCTTTAACTACGCCGAGGCGTACCCCGAGGAGATCGCATTTGCAATTGAGGATGCCCAAACCACAACCCCTTTGAATGTAAAGCGTTTGCTGCCTAATCTTGAGGTTGTTTCAGTCCCCCAAAACTCAGTGACTCAAGTAGAAGAGTAAAGGGATGCTCTCTTTTTTGCTGGATGAACATATCTCGCCTAAAGTCAGTGAGCAAATCCGTCACAAGTATCCCGATATCCCCGTCTACGGTTTGCAAACCTGGCAACGAGGCCGTCATTTGCACTCAAGTGATGATTTACTCATTGAGCTGGCTAAACAGAATTCATTGACACTAGTTACCTATGATTTACGGACGATTCCGACGCTATTGGCTAACCTGGTTGTGCAAGGTCGTGATCACAAGGGTGTGATCTTTATTGATCAAAAGACGATTCCGCCGAATAATTTTGGCTTGTTGATCAGATCGCTGGTTTACCTGTGGAACCTTGAAAATGAAAATGACTGGACAAATCGTGTGCTCTTTTTGGAAGCAAACAAAGATTTGTAGCCCCACAGCGCTTAAATACACTTAAACCTGAAGGGGAAATATCTAACTTTTTCTCGGTTTCGCGATAAGTTATCCAATACCCCTTTGCTTTTGAGGAGGTCCCCCATGCCCTCTGCCGTCGATCAACAAACCCGTCAGCTTTCAGAGCAGCTGGTCAGTGAAATTGCCCCCAAGGAAACCATTTTGTTTCAAGCCACCAGCGATGCTTACTTTAAAGATCCAGAGGCCACCCTCAAAGAGGCGCAAAAAGTGCCCAGCGATGACCTGATAGGGTTTGGGGCGGGGGAGGCTGTGATCTTGCTGACGCCGATTATTTTAGAAGTCACCAAAACCGCCCTGCGGCTGGCGGCGCGGCTGGGCCAACAAGCCGTCGAAGACGCTGTTAGTGAGCGGCTTCAGGAAGAAACGTCTGGGCTCATCGGCAGGGTAGTGGGGTTCCTTAAGAAGCTATTGGGGCAATCTGAGCCCCCTGCCCAGCCAGAGCAACTGACTGCCGCCCAGCTCAAAACAATTGTCAGGTAGCCCTGACACGGGCACAGGAACTGGGCTTAGACGATCCCCAAGCCGTCTTGCTGGCAGACGCATTGGTGGGTAAACTGGCCCTGGCAAATGCCTAAGGGAACCCTGAATGACTGAAGAGCCCGCCCAGACACCGCGCCTGAATCCATTTATATTCCCGTCAGAAACAGACTTCCGGTTTGTTTTGCTGGTGCTGATGACGATCGGCGGTTGTCTCTTTTGCTTTGAGCGGTTGCCCTGGCTGCGGCTCGGTGTTCGACCTGAGTTTGGTCAACGTCTGGGCCAGTTAGAGCAGTGTTTTGGGGTAACCAGCGCAAACTGGTTTGACGAGTTAGGGCCGCTCAATGACTGCATTCGAGATTCGTTTGGCCTGTTAGCGGTCTCGAACCTGCGATCGCAGCTCGTGGGGCTGGGGTGGGTGCTACTGTTTGTCGGGGTTGTCTACAGTCTGCTGCCGACCGTGATGGTGACGCGAGAAAAGCTAGTGCCCCTGGACCAGCAGCCCCAGTCAAACCCCCTGTGCGAAGCCTATGGCGACCTGTGCAAAGAAATCAGTATTGCCCGCCCCCCGCAGCTGATGCTGAAGGCCACCAGTCGAGGCGTCGGCCCACGCATCTTTGGCTGTTGGGGCCGCTATCGGATCGTGGTGCCTGGCGGGCTGGCGTTACGCGCTCAAGACGATCCGACCACCTTTCGGGCAGTGATGCTGCATGAGTTGGGCCATCTCAAAAATCGGGATGTGGATAAAACATATCTGGCCTTTGCCATGGGGCTAGCATTTTTGGTAATTGGTTGGCTCCCGATGGTGGGGGTAAGTGTGTGGAGCGTGTTTACCCAAGGCGATCTGGCCAGCCTTTGGCAAACATTGTGGCGGGGGATCCTGCTGCTGTGGGTGATGTATCTGACTCTGGCGTCGGTGGTGCGATCGCGGGAATACTACGCAGACCTGCAAGCCTCTCGCTGGGATCCTGAAAACGATCGACTGACCCAGCTCCTGACCGAAAGCCTGGGTGCCAGAGCCAACAGCTGGCAAACCCGTTTGTTGCGACTCACCCAGCGGGTGCCCCCATTTCGACGTCAAAACTGGGACTATGCCCTACAGTTTCACCCCGACCCCCGGTACCGCGCTCAGATATTGACCAACCCCGATGACCTGTTTCACTTCGACTTTTGGGTGGCCCTGGGGACTGGGCTGTCGGTGACCCTGATTAGTCAAACCATTTTGGGCAATCTCGAAACGATGCGGCGTTTTAGCCCCCTGGCTAACCCGGAGACTGGGTTTCTGATTGTCGGATTGATATTTGGACCTGCGATCGCGGGCATTTGTGCCTTAGGCATCTGGCGCATGACCTTTGCCCAACTGTTGCATCCTGAGCTGCCCCGACGGGTGGGCCCGGTGGGGCTAGGTCTGGGCCTGGGCTTGGTGATGGGACAATACCTGAATGGGGTTTCTTTCACGATCGAAGACATCCATGCCCTGGTCAGGATTTTAATTTTTAATGGGCTGTGGATAGGTCTCCTGACCTTATGTCTAGTCTGTTTCGCCCACTGGATACAGCACTGTGCAAAATTCTGGTTACCGGTTACGCTGCATCAGAGGGCCATGCGGTGGGTCTACCGCTTGAGCATGGTGGTTAGCAGTCTCGTGCTGAGCTTTGGGCTGGGCTGGCTATTGATGGTGCGCGACCTGGGGGAGATCATCGCACTGTTTGGTGAGGTGGGCATCGGTATGGCCGCCTTTGGAGGGCTATACATCGGTTATCTGGCCTTGCATCCTGTTACTTTAGGGATCTGCACCTTACTTTGGTTGTTCCCCCTCAGTGCCTGGTTTGTAAGTGTCTTTTGGCAAAGACGCTCAGCGACACAGCCAATACCTGACTGGGCATTTTTAGATAAGCTGGGTGAGCCGATGGTCAAAGCGGTCGTCGCCCACGGCAAGCCTATTTTTCACAGTCTAAAGCGCGGCATCTTAGGGGGGGTGGCGTATGTTGCCATGCTGCTGCTGCTCAGGATTTTATTGCGCCGATTGGTCCCAGAGGTCACCCGTGAAAGCGATGGGTTTGCACTGTTTCTTTACTATGGAGTCAATCTGGGCATTGCAGTGTTAGTGCAGTGGATTGTCGCCCTGTTTACCCCACGTCATCCCAGTTATACAAATGGGTTTGGGGTGATTCACGGTTTGTTCTCCGTAGCGGTCAGCGGCTTGATCATGACAGGGGGCATTCTATGGCTCAACGTAGCTTTTGGGGGTAGCCTAAACACCCAGTTTGTTAGAGATACGCTAACTTACACATTAAATCTGGGCACGATGGTGGCGTTGCCAACACTATTGTTGAGCGTAGGTCTTTGGGGTAGAGAGTAGAGGGTAGAGAATAGAGGGTAGAGAGTGGAATTTACCCATTACCCATTACCCATTACCCATTACCCTATCCAAAGGTTTTTGAAAATGTTGCATAGCCTGACGTCGGGCGGAGATGATCGCACCGAGTTCTCGGGCGAGGCGGGGGATTTTATCTAAAATTTCTTGGAAAGTGTCGGTTGCGATCGCAATCGCCTCCAGATCATCAAGGGCTACCACAGAGGTGACACTTTGTTGGTTGCCCAGTAGCGCATCGGCTCCAAAAAAGTCACCGCGTCTGAGTTTAGTGACTTCATGTTCAACCCCGTCGTCTGCCCTACATAGGATCGCACCGCACCCTGCCAGGACAAAGTGGGGCTGCACTCCGCAAGCACCCTGGTGGAATATAACCTCTCCCCGACCAAAATGCTTGAAGGTGGTACTGCGGGCTACATCTTCGAGGATATCCTGACTGACGGCAACAAAGCTGGGAAGCGATCGCAGGTAGTTAACCAGGTTGTCTAAGACCTCATCGGAGCTGGTGGGGGTGACATCATGGTGATATAACGTGCGAATCGGGAACGGAATGTTGAGGTGATTACGCCGCGCTGTGTACCAGATGCGGGTCATAAACTCATCCCGAACTTTGGGCAGATTCTCATAGTTGGGCAAATAGAGACGCACCTTATAGGTAATCGCAAAATCGTCATAGCTGATGGTTTGCACCTCAGGGGTGGGGTTATTCAAAATACCGTTGGTTTCTAAAGCGGCCTCGATCAAGACCCGTTTAACTTTGTTAGGCGGATCATCGTACGAAAAGCCAATCATGACCGGCTCAATGTGGAGCTTGAGGGGGCGGCGATAGTTGCGAATCACATCGCGGGCCAAAATTGAGCTGGGGACGATCAGTAACTCTCGTTCACGGGTCACCAGATGCACCGAGCGCCAGTTAATCTCGACCACTTTGCCGATGTTGTCACCGGCCTCTAGCCAGTCGCCCACTTCAAAGGGACGCTCAAACAGCAAGGCCACCCCTGAGAACAAATTACCCAGGGTGTCTTGTAAAGCAAGGCCGAGCACAATGGAGCTGACCCCCAGGGCGGTGATCAAACCGCCTAAATCCATTTTCCACACCACCGATAGCACGATGGTGATGCCTATCAAAATCAGCACCACGCGGATCAGGTCGCGCAAAATTTTGGGAATGCTATCCTGCCAGGTATTAGGGCGTGCCCCGACAAATAGGACTGTATTCACCAATCCTAGGGAGACATGGAGCAGTGAAACCCAGAACAGGGTTTGGACAATCCGCAGGCTGGTGCGATCGCCATCTAGCTCAATCACCTGGGTGAGTAAGATCAACAGCGCCAGGGTCGGCAAAATTATATTGCGAACCTCCCCCACAATGCCTGCCAGATCTGGCGAACGGGACCTAAGCCTGAGGGCGATTTCATTGGCAAGCACCATTACTGCCGGGAACAGCAACACCAGGCTGATGCCCCAGATGAACCAGTTTTCTTGTAGTAGAGGGGTGTTCATGGGGTGGAGGATAGAGGGAGCAGGAGTCGTAGGGGCCAAGGTCACCTTGCCCAGAGCAGGGGGAGGTGGGGAAGATGGGGGAGCAGGGGGAGGTGGGAGAGGTTAGATTTTGACAGTCCAGATAGGAACCGTTTGGCCTTTGAGTTCAAGGTTGCCAGCTTCGTCGCATTCGTAAATGTCGATCAGGCGATCGCGAACCGGGCGGGTAACAACGATGGCATTCCAATCGCCATTGGCTTGGACACCGTGGGCAATGCTGACAGCTTCGCCCCAGAGATCATAGGCAAACTTATGCTGGCCGACAATGCCAGCAATCACCTCACCTGTGTGGATGCCAATCCGGCATTTGAGGCCAATGTCATGTTCGCGATCAATGCGATGGATGATGCGCAAGATTTCTATGGCAAAGTCAACGATGCGCTTGGCGTGGTCGAGACAGGGAATCAACATGCCGCCCACCGCCATGTATTCACTGCCGTTGGTTTTGACTTTCTCGATGCCGTGGCGCTCAACCGCGCTGTCAAACGAGGTGACGATTTCGTTGAGGAGAGCGATGGCGGCTTCCGGCTCCAGGGTACGGGCGAGGTCTTTGAACCGAATAAAATCGCAAAACAGAATGGTGACATTTTGAAAACGATCGGCGATGTTTTGTTCTCCACTTTTGAGGCGCTGTGCGATCGCACTGGGCAAAATGCTTTGCAACAGGGCTTCATTTTCCTTATTTTTGGCTTCGGCCCGGTGGGTACTCTTTTTAATCGTCTGAATCATTTTGTTGAAGGCGCTGCCAAGTTCCCCAAACTCATCTTTGCTATCAATTTTGACATGGGCATTAATCTCTCCCTCGCTGAGTTTTTGAAACCCCTGACTCAAGATGCGAATAGGTTTCAAAAACTTGTTGGCCAACCAGATCGACAACAGCGTGATTGCCAGCACCAGACCTGCCATCGAGATCAGCACCCGCCGAGCAAACGCATCAATGGGGGCAAAGGCTTCGGCGCGGGTGATTTCTGAGACGATGGCCAGGTTAATATTTTGGGTATCTAGACGTTCGTAGGCACGCAGCACCGGCTCACCGCGATAGCCCTTGGCGATTTCTAACCCCGTCTGGCGCTCTTCTATGGCGGCGGTCATTCCGGGTGAGCGCACCTCTTGCTGCAAAATCGAGGTGCTGCCCTGCTCGATCAGCTCAATGTCCGCCGGGTCTGCGCCAGTTGCCTGGAGAATTTCTAAATATTCAGTGGGGTCTTCGATCAGCAAGCGAGCATCGGAGCGTAGTCGATAGTCTGCCCCCACCAGGTAGGTTTCACCCGTTTGGCCGAGCCCCACCTGCGGCCAGTTTTGGTTGCTGGTCATGACCCGATTGATCTCATCGGTTGAAATCTGAAAGGCCAGGACCCCAATCAGCTGAGCCCCATCGTAGATAGGACTGGCAATAAAGGCAGCGGGTTGTCCATAGGAGGGACGATAGGGGGCAAAATCGGTCAGGGTGACAAAGCCCCGATCCCCCTCTAAGGCCGTTTCGAAGACTTTTGCCAGGTTGCTGTTGGCATAGGGGCCGACATAGAGGTTCGTGCCATAGTCAACTTCTTTCTCAACGGTGTAGATGATATTGCCGGTATCGGCATCGATCAAAAACATGTCGTAGTAGCCAAGCTCTCTGACAATGTTGCGAAAGCGCACATGAAACCGACCATGCACCGCGCTGTACTGACTGCCATCCTTGGCCGCATCGAGGATTTCTTTGCGATCGGGGGGGTTGGGGTTACTCGCGATGTAGTGATATTGCAAATAGCGGGCCGAAGTGGGCACTGGCAAATAGGTTTCGGTATTGGGGCTGCCCCCACTATTGGTGGCCAGGGCCGGGATAAACAGCTCACGGTAAAAGTCGCGCAGATTAGAGAGCTGACTGACCGCGATATTTTTGCCAGTGAGCTCTGGATAGGCCTGCCTAAAGTCACGCATCGCATCCACCACCATCAGGTCTTCACTGAGGGTTTTGGTCTCGGCCCGAGTGTTTTCAAAATAGGACTCAATTTGATAAGCCTTGGTCGCACGAATACTGGTTAACCCATTTTCGATGGTTGTGCGCAGGGCTGAGCGGCCACTGCTATAGCCTAAATAGGCGATCAATACGATCGACCCCATGCTGACAAACAACAGCATTAGCATCAGCTTGGATTGAATACTTAAACGATTCGTAAGCCGCACATTTCCCCTTTAAATCATCGAATATGGGATAGGTTAACGGATTTTCAGACACAGAAATTATTTAATTTGGGTAGAGGTTAAAGGATAGAGACCTCGATGTCTGAGGTCATTTTTCACCGCTCATACCCACCACCCATTACCCATTACCCATTACCAAACTGAGCATAATAAAGCCGAGTCGTATATCGAAACGAGAGTTGACCTTGACAATGATGGCGCTCAAACAGCGATCGCAACGCTGCTATCATCTGAGCATAGATCGGGTGCTCAGAGGTTGGTGCATAAGAACATGACAACAGACGCCCCTTAATGCCTTCAAAATTAAACACCTGACTATTCTCAAAGGTAGCCATGCGCATGGGGTTAGGGGCAAAAAAGTCTGCCAGGACGGCTGGCGTCAAGTTGCGGTGATTGGTGTTGCGATAGTCGGTGGCGTAGGTCAGCAAAAACTGTTCGTAGGCCCGCTGAAAGGGGTCGCTTTCCAGGCGATCGTTCCAAACCAGGGCAACCCTACCACCGGGCTTGAGAATGCGCTCAAATTCGGCACGGGCGGCGGGGCGATCAAACCAGTGAAAGGCTTGGCCTGCAACCACCCAATCCACTGAG
>JBCCRZ010000256.1:0-8176 GCA_039200855.1 Cyanobacteria bacterium P01_D01_bin.44
AGAATCCCAGCCAGAGTCGACTGATCGGGTTCAGTCCGATGCGCCACCTCCGAATACTTCCCAGCCAGACCTTGGGCAGATGGTGTCGTTTGACAGCCTCACCGTTGCGCTGTCCATCTTGATTTTGTTGACCCGTAGTTTATGGGTGGCGCAGGTGCCGCCCCATCAGTTGGGCCTAGCTGCGGGCATTTGTGGCTGGCTGCTGGTGTGGTTAACGCGGCATAAGGCCAGTAAAGTCGTCTGGAGTCGGGTTGGGCTAGGGTTTTTGCTGATTGGCTGGGCGGTCTCAGTGGGACATAGACCCCCCTGGCAGGCGATTGGGGTGAGTGGTTTAGCCCTATGGCTGATTTGGGATCAGCTGCGACTACACTGGCGGCGTGATCATTTGCTAATGCTCCTAGGGGTTGCGTTTCAGGCGTACTGGCTGCTGTGGTTCATAATCCCAGCAGGGAGTCGAGCCAGTTTTCTGGCAGGGCTCTCGAATCGATTGGCAACCCAGCCTATTACCGGCAGTGAATGGGCCAGCCTGGGGTTGTTTCCGTTTGTGATCGGGCTGCTGCTGTTTGCGTGGCAGCTGCGTCGTCGGTGGGCGCAGCTGGTGTTATCCCATCAAACTGACATCGCAGCGCTGGTGTTGGGTGTGTTCTTGGCGCTGTTGAGCTTGGGCAACAGTTTTAGCGCCGTGGTCAATCTCTCGCTCTCGACGGTGACGCTGGCTGGGGTGCTGCGCTATCGAGCCCGGGTGCCGGGAGCCCTGGTGGAGCTTACCCACGGCGTGGGTTTATTGGCGCTGGTGGCCTGGATTTATCACGTTTACCCTGACTTAAATGGGATGCGTTGGGCCTATGTGGGTTTAGGGATTGCGATCGCAGAATTCCTTGTCCATCTGACCTTGCGTAACGAACGCTGGCGACTCAGTACCTGGCGGGCAGGGTTGGTGGTCGCGGCGATTGACTATGGTGTGCTCTTGCTTGACTGGGACACGCATCCCCATTGGATCTGGTTAACAGTGCCCGCTGCGCTGACGCTGGTGGCCAATCATCGTCGGGCGTTACAGCCACGGGCGGCGGTGGGGGCGACGATGGCAGCGCTGGTGATGCAGGGGCCGTGGTTGACGGATTGGGAGAGTGCGATCGCAAGTTTTGCCATTGGCACCCTGTGCATGGGGCTCAACAGCCGTATCTGGCGGAACGATCTGGCTGCTCTGTTTACAGTGGGGTCTGCCCTTGGTTGGGCGACAAGCAGTTTTGGATATCGCTTTATAACGGCTGACAATCAGAGTCGATGGCTGATCTTTTGGGCAATTGAGATTTGCCTGCTCTGGCTGTTGCCGCGACTCTTAAGCCGTCGCCCAGGGGAGGTGGCCCATCTCTACAGTCGAGCCACCCAAGCCTGGGGTTTCCTTTTGATGATCGGACTCCTGCTATGGGTCACCCTGATTGCTGGGTTCTTTGGCTCCGGTGCTGATGGGCTCCTTGGGGTAATCTTTGACCTCAATCCCTATCTCACCGACGGCTTTGTCGCGGCCCTGATATTGATGGTAGCCCTGGGCGAAGCCCTTTATCAGCGACCGGCTGAGTGGCGATTTTGGGGGATAGCCTGGGCGGCTGAACTGGCCCTGGCGACCGGGCTGCTGCTACGCGGCGTTAACACCGAAGGTGTTGCTATTGCCACCATTGCCCTGGGGCTGTTCACTCAAATTGTGGCCGATCTGTGGGTACTCAAGCGACAACAGCCCTATCGTGCTAGCTGGCACGGCATTCCAGTTGCCTATGGTTTGCTAGGGTGGCTTCTGGGTCATCTTGAGTTTCAGGCAGATACGGGGTTTTATACTCTGGCGGCGGCGGTGATCTTTATTGGGGTGGGGCGGCGTCAGGTTTCGGTGCATCCGTTTAGCTACCTGGGGTTGGCGATGCTGTCGCTGGGGGCTTACGAGCTGCTGATCTACCGGCTTTTGCAAGCCAGCGGTGGACAAGCCGGTGATGGGATTACCTTATTGGCAGGGTTAGCCCTGATCATTGCCCTGGTAGAAAGATGCTTTAGTCCCTGGTTGTTACGCTATTTGCAGATATCCCCCAAAGGTTTGCGTCTTATCGCCCATGGGCACTGGGCGGTGGGCAGCTTACTGGCGCTGGGGGCTGCCCTCGACGGGCTCAGCCAACCCTATGGCCTTGCGGTCTGGACAGGCACCAGCTTACTTTTAGCTGGCTACGCATTGCTGATTGGAAATGCGCGGTGGACATCGCAGCCCTTTGTCTTTAATCATGCGACTTGGACGGGGCTGGGACTGCTTGAAGCATTGTTATCGGTTGCCTACGATCGCTTTGCTTGGTTTCCCGACAAAACGGGGTTACTGACCTGGGGGGGAGTGATTGCTTGCAGCATTGGGTTTGTTTTCTATCGTGCGCCTTGGGAGCGATGGGGTTGGCCTAGGCGACCCTGGCGGTTGATGGGCTTGGGGTTACCGATTTTAACCCTAAGCATTACCCTCGATCTGGTCAGTACCCAAGGTTTACTACTCGTGGGGGCTTTTTATGCCTGGATGGGCAAACAGTTTGAGCAGATTCGCCTTAGCTACCTGAGTGTGTTGCTGTTGGACTGGGCACTGCTGCGTTATCTCAACGGGCAAGGCTGGCTCACACTGCTGTGGTGCAATCTGATATTGGGTCTGTCAGTGTTATACCTGGCTGAGGTAGACCCCTACTTTCACCATGCCTCTAAAAAGCAGCAGCGTCACTGGTTGAGAACGTTGGCAAGTGGTTTAGTCGGGCTGACGGCACTGTATCAAGCAGAACTGTCTGAGCCGATGCTGGCCTTTGCTGGGTTCACCCTCTTGCTGGGGTTTGGGTTTATCTTGGCGGGGTTGATCCTCAAGGTACGAGCGTTTCTCTATGTGGGGACAGCCATGTTTATCTTGCAGGTTATGCGCGTGCTATGGCTATTTGTCAGTACTAATTCGCTGATGCTGTGGGCAATCGGTATTGTGCTGGGGCTAGGGTTTATCTGGATTGCAGCGACGTTTGAGTCAAGGCGATCGCAGGTGATCAATCTGCTAGGCTCCTGGGCCTCTGCTTTAGCCACCTGGGACTAGTCGTGTCAGGCTTAAATTTTTGCGTAAGTCTGACGCAGGGACGCGGGAATAGGGAGTCAACCAAGGTTCAGGGAAGTTCAGGATTTTTTTCATACCTTCAAACCGTCTGTGACTACTGCTGTCAGAGAGACTGTCAACGGTGTATGATTTGCCGAGCAAATAGCCAGAGGAACCCGGCTTGCCTGACGAATTTCATGATTATCAGCCCCAGCTGCTCAGTCGCACGCTGCGTCTGGCGAAATACCCGGCTGATCAAGTTTTTACGGGCAAAAACATTGACCTGCATTACGATGAGGGCCATCCTCTGTGGCAAAAGTGCCCCGACTGGTTTTTATCAGTAGGCGTTTCTCGCTTGTATAAAGGCCAGGATATGCGGTCCAGCTATGTGACCTGGCAAGAGGGGGTGAATCCGTTTGTGGTTGTTGAGCTACTCTCCCCTGGCACGGAGGCAGAAGATTTGGGACCTTTTGCGAATATTTCTGTGACCGATGAAGAGGGCAAACCGCCTCGCAAGTGGGTGGTCTATGAAAAGATTTTGCAGGTCCCTTACTATGTCGTCTTTAGCCGCCATACCCAACAGCTACGCTTCTTTAAGCTGATTGACGATGCCTATCAAGAGCAAAGCGTTGCAATGCAAAATCCGCAAGTCTGGATACCTGAGCTAGAGATTGGCCTGGGCATCTGGGAAGGGACCTTTTCAGGAATTCCCCATACTTGGCTGCGATGGTGCGATTTGGAGGGAAGCTGGCTACTGACAGATACTGAAGTAGCGGAGCAGCGGGTGGAGCAGGTACAAAGCCAGCTTGCCCAGGCACTGGCCCAGTTTAGGGTGACGGCGCGTAACCTGGTTAATGCCGGTATGACAGTAGATCAAATTGCCCAAATGATGGGGCTTTCAATAGAGCAGACTCAGAAAATATTATCGTGACGTACTCTTTAGGCTCGTAGTCTTGGTCGTGCTCTTTAGGGTAAAGTAAACGCTTCAATGCGCTCGTCTCGGCCTCGAATCGGCATTTTACCTAGAGACTTGAGAGGCAGGTTTTTGAGATGGTGCTGGGTTGTCTGGCTAATCAACAGAGAATAGCCCTCTTTTTTAGTGAGGGCCTCTAGTCGAGAGGCGACATTGACCGTATCCCCAATCACAGTGAACTCCAAATGCCCATCGCTTCCCAAACACCCTGCCACAATTGGGCCTGAGTGTAATCCAATCCCAATCGGCAAGGAACTGAATCCTTGAACCGCTGACAAAATCGCCTGTGCTGCCTGCAATGCTTGTTCAGCATGGTTTTCCAAGACCCTAGGGGCACCGAAAACGGCCAGCATTCCATCCCCCATAAATTTATCGACCCAGCCCCCATGGTGTTCCACAATGCTGGACAAGAGTCCTTGAAATTGGTTCAAGAACTGAAGCACTTCAAAAGGCTCAAGCTTTTCAGAATAGCGGGTAAAGCCCCGCAAATCGGTCACCATTATGGTGACATCGCACATTCTAGGTTCGTCAAAAAGGCGAATGGGGGCTTCAAAAGCAGCTTCGACGACGTTGGCAGGTAAGAACTGCTGCATCAAAACACGACCGGCCTCATTTTTGCCCTGTCGGCGTACAATCCCAGATGTCAGCATGCCGAGCATGCCTGTGCCTAAAATAGTACATAGGACAAAAAGGCTGACAGCAACGTTCAGGCGAAACAAAATTGCCGCGTACACAAAATTAGCTATCCCCAAAGCAGTGGTTATCACAGAGGCTTGACGCCGAATTCGCATACCCCCAGAGGCAGATAATAAACAGCAAAAGGCGGCAATGTTGGCAATGATTTGAGGCTGAGAATCTCCCAAGACTCGCCAAATATTTGTGATGAAGAACGCCAGCAAGAGGCCATCAAATAATGGAATGGCGATTTGTAATTTGGGTAGCCAGCGCCAGGCAGATCGCTTTCGCAGGGCAACCAGAAAGCCCGTGGCGATTAGCCAAGCACTCAGCGCAATGATTACGATCGTAGGTGAGACAGACGGTTTGCCAATTAGACGTTGGGGAAAGAAAAATACCAGGACATCAAGCATGCTTGAAATTAGCAGGATGATGACTTTAACATAGGCAACTTTGCGTTCGTTTTTCAGAGACTCTTGGGCAATCACCTGATTAACAGTCGTTTGGATCGATCTGGCAACATTTGATTTGTGAGAGGGCTGTAAACGAGTGTTGATGGGTTCAGGCATAGCCGACATGGGTTCCGCATTTGGGGATAATAGGGTTATGCTACCCACTACAGGCTGGCTGGGGTTTATTTCTGGAGAGCCCCTTATGCCTTAAAAACTTTTTGTAGTTTATTTTGCAGTCGCTGGAATCGTAAATAGACTCTGCGTCTGGTGGTCAAGCTAGTGATGTCGGACGGATACTTCTGTCGATAGTCAAAAAACTGATTTAGGTCTTCTAAAATCACTTGCAATCGCGGCACCAATTGCGCTGTGCGATAGGGCGCAAAAAAATCGTCTGACAAATCATTAGGCTGCCATTGTTCAAGCGTTTTCAGAATCCGCTGAGCGTCGTAATCTGTGGCATATCCTGCAATCTTGTGGCAGTTAAACCCAGGGTCGAGATAGTCGGCCAGGGCATGGTTGACGCTCGAAAAGACCTGACAGCCGCAGGCCATTGCCTCCATCGGCGGCAGGCCAAACCCCTCGGTGAGGCGATGCTGTGCCCAATATTCGGCAGAGTCATAAAGGTAGACTTTGGCCCGGTTGAAGAGTTCGATCAGGTCGTCTACAAAGCTGTTAATGACCACTACATTACAGTTCTCTTGTAGGGCGGGCACGAGCTGTTGTAGGAGGTATGCAGACGATTTTCTCGCCTGTATGAGAACATCAATGTCACGCTCTAGGTTTCGATCTGTGACGCTGTCTTCTAAACAGTTGGGGAGATGGTAAATGAGAGAATTGTGGGCGTGCTCACCCCAATAGCCCAGGGTGTTACGACTGACGGTCATGATCGGCACGCTGGGGGGGATGCGGAAACCGTAGCCAGCGCTGTGAGCGTGGTAGATGACGTTGCAGTTTGTCAGTTTTTTGAGCTGCTTGGGCACATCAAACCCCCAGCTCACGACGAAAATGTAGCGGTTTGAGTTGCCCTGCTGCAAAAGGTCGTCGACGAAGGGGACATTCTCTTCACGTTGGCGATAGGTGGCAGCCTCAGCGTCGCAGATTTGCTGGGCCAGGCTGAGGGTTTTTAGCTCAGCGAACAGACCGCCGCAGTAAAACTTTCGGGTGGTGCCAGGCAGGAGAAAGTAGAGTTTGCGCATAGGTTGGGGGGAGTGCCCTCATCGCTAGCTTGCGACTTTATATTCTACGGTGCGGATGGTTTTGAGGGCCTCTAAAAAGGCGTAGACCGCAGGTGACAATAGGGCCTCTTTGTACCAGGATGCGCCCATCCATCGAGAAAAGGTAAAGGGTAGTTCTACCACACGCACATCCGGGGGAACCGGCTCTGCTGCAAGGCGATGCATGATAGCGATACCTAGCCCCTGACGCACCATACTGACAATCGTGGAGTCAGTGCGAATGCGGTAGGTTGCTTCAATCGGCGGCACGGATTGCTTAAAGGCACGTTCAATGCGCACGGTACAGCTACTGTGAGTTGAGATCACAAGCGGGTATTGGTAAAGATGCTCCCAGCTGATCTCAGAGGTTTTGATCGGACAGTTGGGGGGCAGCAAAGCCGCAATGGGATCTTCGAGCACTGGCAAGGTTTCAAATTCATCGCCCGGTAAAAGCTCGGCCACGCAGAGGTCTGCTTTGCCTTCGATCAGGGCCTGTTTGTGCTGATGAAATTCGTCGAGTTCGGTAATGGTGACGTTGATGGAGGGGTAGGTTTCGTGGAGCTTTGCGATCGCAAGCGGCAGCACATTACTCGCCATACTCCGAAACGCCACAATCCTCACCAAGCCACCCTCGACGCCCCGCGCCTGGGACGCCTCTTGGCCAATATCATCCACCAGTTGCAAGACCTGCATGGCTTTAGCGCAAATCTGCTCACCCACAGGGGTCAGCGCCGCACCGTAGCGGCCCCGGTTGAGCAAGACAATGCCGAGTTCGTCTTCTAGGGCAGCAATGCTATGGCTTACAGTCGATTGGCTCAACCCCAGATTGAGAGCAGCTTCACTAAAGTTGCCGGTTTCTGCAACGGTCGCTAATGCCCTTAGCTGAGCCAGTTTGATTTTTCCAGGATTCATGGGTCGCTGCCCTAAGCGCCTACTGAAAGGCTAGCTCACCCCAGCCCCTCAGACATATCTATTTTTTGCATAGATGTCATTTAAGGAATGCTTTGTTGCTTCTGATTAGCCTGCTTAGAGTGGTGAGTGTCAGGCAAATTAAACGCTTGCAACAGATTTTCTCACGTTTTTCGACCTTTTAAGGAGGCAACCATGAGCAGCTACACCAACGCCTCAGCTAACCTAGAAATCAAGCGCCGTCGACTTGAGCAAAGCTGGGATCTTCCCCAAAAACCCTCGATGCGCGATCGCATGGCTAAGCGATTGACTGCTGTAGGTCAGTGGTTGCTTACTGTGCTCACCGAAGGCGACCGTCTACACATTACGCACCGACAAACAAAACAAGGGCAGCTTTGGGATGTATACGACCCCAGCAGCCAACGTCACCAGCAGTTTGACTCAGAAGACGGTTTGCGCGTCTGGCTAGAGCAGCGTTACAACGAATAGCTCGTCGGCCTACACCAAGTTACCTCATGCAAAGCGCCCATCTGGGCGCTTTTTCTGATTGCCGTAATCTTCGTGAATGGCCGGAAGCCACAGGCTTCACGCTATAGTGAGATGAACGCTTGCTCGAGGACATTATGTTTGGTCTAGGTTGGCCTGAAGTTGCCATTATTATCGGGGTTGCCGTCCTGATTTTTGGTCCCAAAAAAATCCCTCAGATGGGCAGTGCCCTCGGGAAGACGCTGCGAGGCTTTAAAGACGAAATTGAAAGCAAAGACGACGATACGGATTACATAGAAGGTCAGGAACAAGACTAATTTCTCTGCGGTCAGATCTGATAAGTAGATATACACAGTAGGCAAGTACGTAAGGTGTCCGC
>JBCCRZ010000257.1:0-8125 GCA_039200855.1 Cyanobacteria bacterium P01_D01_bin.44
GAGCCGGTATGAGTTTGCAGCGGGTTTGAATGCCTGTTTAGATGTGATTGTGCAACTCATCGGTGACACCAACATCGCTGAAGAACTAGACACCATCCGTCGTCTGCAAGAGGAGTTTGCCGCTGAGCTAGCGACTATCCGTGGTCGCGTTGATACCCTTGAAGCCGATGTAGCAGAGCTAGAAGCGAATCAGTTCTCGACCACAACCAAACTACGGGGGCAGTTGGATGCCCATTTAGTGGTTCCCTTCGACGTAGACCTCGACGAAGACGGCGATGGCGACGACGAGGATGAAGTGACTTTTGAGTATCGGACCCGCCTAAACTTTGACACCAGCTTCACAGGAGAGGATCGCTTGCGCATACGACTGCAGGCCAGCGACGAGGCTGATACAGGTACTCTGGGGGCAGTGGCTGGGGGGTTGGCAGATCAGAGCGGCCCAGCGGGCGATATTGAAGATAACGTTAGCTTGGACGACGTGTACTATGCGTTTCCGGTTGGCGAGCGCCTGAGTGTAGAAATTGCCGCCAATAGCCGTGCCAACAGCAACTTTGTGAGTAGCGTCATCGTCCCCTATGCCGGACCCGCCGTCGCTGAGTTTGGTGAAGATGGCTTCTACGAATCCGCTTTTGACCAGGATAGTAGTTTTGGGGTGAGCGTTAATTTTGAGTTTACCGACAACATTATTTTGGACCTGGGCTACTCCACCGAGGAGGGGCAAGACCCAGATGTGGGGATTTTTGATAACTATGAATATATCGTGCAGCTTAACTATCTCAGTGATGGGCTGATTGACGCAGCGGTCACCTATCAAGATGGGGAAGTGGACGGCAATACGGTTGACTATGTGATTGCGGGCCTGCTCAGTCTTGACTTTGGAGGCTTTGCTATCGGTGGCTACTACGCCTTTATCGAAGATGACGCAGGTGACTCAGACGAGTGGCAGGTCGGCATTTCGGTTCCTGATTTTCTGGCAGCGGGCAATGAGCTTGGCATTTATGGTGGCGTGGACTCTGATCCTGATGACGACCCAGTGATTATCGAGGGGTATTACGAAATCGGCATCAATGAGTTTATGACGATTACGCCTGCGGTTATCTACGGCGATTTGGATACCGGCGGTGATGATGATGGCATCTATGGGGTCATCCGCACCACGTTTAGGTTCTAACCCTGGCCATTACCCAACCCGTCGTTTGCTCTAGCTAAAGGCAGCGGTCCTACCCCCTATCTGGTAGGACCGCTGCAGGGCCTTGTTTTCTGGCCTGGGGTGTTCGTCCAAGGATTAATATCGACCTCGAAGTTTTATACTTGGGTGAATCACACCTACTTTTTTACCCTATCTTGTGAATTCTGACCCCATCAGTCCCAAGCTCAGCCATGGATATCAATATTGATGTCATTTGGCTGATGCTGTGTGCCATTTTAGTCAGCACGATGCAAGCTGGCTTTTGTTGCCTGGAAAGTGGATTAGTCAGAGCCAAAAACAGTATTAATGTTGCCATCAAAAACCTGGTTGACTTTTGTGTGTCTTGCACAATTTTTGCAGCCATTGGGTTTCGGCTGATGTTTGGCAGTTCGGTGGTTGGGCTAATTGGCCAAACGCTGCCGTCCAATGCTGCCTGGGCAAATCAGGACTATGCTTTCTTTTTCTTTGAACTGGCGTTTTGTGGGACTGCCACCACCATCGTCTCGGGGGCTGTGGCCGAGCGCATGAGCTTTTTAGGTTATTTTGTCACCTCGATCATTTTAGCCGGGATTATTTACCCGATTTCGGGACATTGGATTTGGGGTGGGCTGTGGTTTGAGACCGGGTCAGGTTGGCTAGCTCGCCTGGGCTTTCATGATTTTGCGGGGTCTACGGCTGTACATGCAGTGGGCGGGTGGATGGCTTTGGCCGCTATTTTGATTATTGGTCCTCGCCTAGGCCGGTTTACTCCGCAGCCCAGGCAGATTGACGGCCATAATCTACCGATTGCGGTGCTAGGCGTATTTCTACTGTGGTTTGGCTGGTTTGGGTTTAATGGAGGTAGCACCCTAGCGTTTACCGACAAGGTACCCCAAATTTTGGTCAACACGGCTCAGGGTGGGGCCGCTGGCGGCATGACCGCCCTGTTAACAACCTGGATTTTACATAAACGACCCAAGGTTCCCATTGTGATGAATGGGGTGATTGGGGGACTGGTGTCAGTCACGGCGGGCTGTGATGTCATGTTGCCCATGGCGGCGACCTGTGCGGGGGCCATCGGTGGTGTCCTGTGCACATTTTCTGAACGAGCCATGAGTCGTGCTCGGATCGATGATGCCGTGGGTGTTGTGCCAGCCCATTTAGTGTGTGGTATCTGGGGTACCCTGGCTGTTGCGCTGTGGGCTGATCCGCAGCAATGGGTCGGAGACTACAGTTTTGGGCGGGTTTTGGGGGTGCAGTTTCTAGGCGTTACAGCTGTGGGCTTTTATGCCTTTACGGTGAGTTTTGGCCTACTTTGGGTGCTCAATTGGGTCTTTCCTTTTCGCGTAACGGCAGAGCAAGAACGGATTGGTTTGAATATCTCTGAGCATGGGGCCAGTACCTCTGTTCAAAATCTCCTAGCCAGCATGAATAGTCACTCAGTGGCAGGGGACTTTAGTCAATCGGTGTGGGTAGAACCTGAAACTGACGCTGCTCCGATTGCCGCTCACTACAATCGAGTGTTGGATAAGGTTAATGCGATGACCCAGGAGCTTGTTGCTAGCCGAGAGCACCTGCTGGCTATTCTCAATGCACCGGCATTCCCGATTGTGATCAGCAGAATAGGGGATAGTCGGGTCTATTTTATTAACCAACGGGCGGCTGAACTGTTTGGGTTTACGCTACAGGAATCTGGCCGCTACCAGGAGATTGATTTTTGGGAAAATCTGGTCGATCGGGAGAGATTTTTGAGCAGGCTTGAGCTCGGACAGCCAGTGTCTGATTTTGAAGCCCACCTTAAGCGGACTGACCAAACCACATTCTGGTCTTTGATCTCAGGGATTTACATGGATTATGATGGCGAAGACTGCATCTTATTCTCTTTTAATGACATTTCTAATCGCAAAATCATTGAGGATAAGCTCAGGCAGCTTGCCCACACTGACTCGCTCACAGGAACTTACAATCGACGTTTTTTCTTGCAATTGGCTGAGACCGCACTGCTAGATTGTCAGCTTAAAACATTTCCCACCACTGCGCTAATGTTAGATATTGACCACTTTAAGCAAGTCAACGACACCTACGGCCATGCCACGGGGGATCTCGCGATTAAGTTTGTGGCCGATATAGCGGCACGCCACCTGCGAGATTCAGATATCTTAGGTCGCTTTGGTGGAGAAGAGTTTTCAATCTTGTTGCCAGTAACCCCGCTTAAGCGGGCAACGGTGATCGCAGAGAGAATCAGAAAATCGATTGAAAAGAGAGAGTTTCACCACCAGGGGCAGTCGGTTAAACTCACGGCGAGTATCGGTGTGGCCCAAGCCGGTTTAGATGACCGCATTCATGATCTCTTGGATCAGGCAGACCAGGCACTTTATCAGGCTAAAAAGCTGGGTCGAAATCGAGTGGAACACCTTTGGGCGACAGAGGCACTGCCGCCCATTTAGGGATTGGTGTAAAAAGGAAGGGCCAGGAGGCGATAGGCAGAGGGAGCAGTAGGGGAGGAACGGCTAAATCGATTGCAAAAATTCCCCAATTCTTTCCATGCCTTTCTCAATGGTAGCCATGTCGGTAGCATAGGAAACTCGGATGGTGCCCTCACTGCCAAAGGCAATGCCGGGGATGGTGGCAACGTGCTTCTCTTCGAGCAGCTTGCTGCAAAAGTCGAGGGATTTGAGCCCGGTTTGGCTGATGTCAACATAGAGGTAAAACGCCCCCTGGGGTTCGACACAGGTAAGACCGGGGAGCGATCGCACCAGGTCGATAATGGCGACACGACGCTTGGCAAACGCCTGGCGCATGGTTTCGACGCAGTCTTGGGAGCTTTGTAGGGCTGCGATCGCACCGTACTGCGCGAACGTACACACATTCGACGTGCTGTGGCTTTGCAGGGTGCTGGCTGCCTTAATCAGCTCCACCGGACCAGCCAGGTAGCCCACACGCCATCCAGTCATCGAATAGGCTTTGGCAAACCCATGACTGACAATGGTATGCTCAAAAGCCTTATCGCTGACCGCGCCAATACTCAAGTGTTCGCCCCCATCGTAGAGAATCTTCTCGTAGATTTCATCAGAGACCACCCAGATGCCTGCCTCGACAACAACCTCAGCCAGGGCGCGAATCTCGTCTGGCGTGTAGACCATCCCGGTCGGGTTCGAGGGTGAGTTGAGGATCAAGAGTTGTGTCTTTGGAGTAATCGCCTGCCGCAGCTGCTCAGGCGTAACTTTATAGCTGGACTCTGCTGTCGTCGGTACGATGACAGGCGTTCCCCCCGCCAGCTTTACCATTTCTGGATAGCTGACCCAGTACGGAGCCGGGATAATCACCTCATCCCCCGGCTCGATCATCGCCATCATCAGGTTATAGAGCGAATGCTTGCCGCCGTTGGTGACGATAATATTCTCAGGCCCGTAGCAAAGCTGGTTGTCGGTTTGTAGCTTGTGGGCAATCGCCTCCCGCAGGGCAGGCTCCCCTGCTGCCGGGCCGTAGCGCGTCTTACCCTCATCCAAGGCCTGCTTAGCGGCTTCACGAATGTGGGTAGGCGTCTCAAAATCGGGCTCCCCTGCGCTAAAGCTACAGACATCCAACCCGTCTTTCTTCATCGCCTTCGCCTTGGCCGAAATCGCCAACGTCATCGAAGGTGTAACTTTTGTGACCCGATTCGCCAGTTTGAGAGCCATCACTGCCTACCCTTGCTAACCCACTGGTAACCAAGCTTAGATCGATTTTGTGATACACAATTCAAATCTTTACGATTTGCTGGCAATTAGTGATAGATTGCGGTTTATCCGCTATTTAATGAGGGAAGGGAAAAGGGCAAAGGTTAAGGGGAAAGGGAAATCGTCGGGTAGCGAACGTTTTGCCCTGGGCACCGCTTCGACGGGGCTCAGCGCAGCCCACAAGGGATTGCCCCTACAGCTAATTCGCTCCCCATCTCCCCCTCCTCCTCCCTTCTCCCTATCTCCCTATCTCCCATTCCCCACTATTTACTACCCACTACCCACCACCTCAATGCCTCGCCTGCGCTTTTACCTCAACCACGTCAAAGATGGCGATACCATTATCGCCAGCACCGCCGATTCCCAGACTGAAACCATTCGCTTTTATGGCATTGACTGCCCTGAGCTAGACCAGCAACCCTACGGGGAGATCGCCCGGCAGCGGATTACGAAATTGTTAGAGCCCTATGACGAAATTGAGGTGATCGAAGTGGATCGCGATCGTCATGGGCGACTGGTCGGAGAAGTGTGGGTGGTAGACGGCTGCATCAATACACAACTGTTGTCAGAAGGGTTAGCCGTGGCCTACCGTAAGCACCTCCACGGTGAATTTCAAAAACGCTATCTGGAGGCCGAGTCAACCGCCCGCCGCAGTCGGCTCAATTTTTGGAAACAGTCTGACCCAGAGATGCCCTGGCAATATCGATATCGGGTTCGCAATAGAGGTTAAATGACATCATCCCAAAATCACTTGGCCTGTGCGCGCCACCAGGTTGCGGCTACAGCAAAATCAATGGTCTCGGTAATGCAGGCAACGCCTGCCCGAGTGCCGTCAAGCCCTCTGATCTCGTTGGTGATGGCATCGGCAAAGATCTTTAATTCCTCAGTTTCAGGATGGTTGAGAGTCTTGTTTTTGAGCGCAAAGAGATCTTGGGCCAGGCTTGCCAAGGCGGGCAGGTTATTGTCAAACCAAGGGTCGGGACTATAGACCAGATTGGCAGGTAGATTTTGTTCGCCTGGTTCAAACAGCTGGTTGTTGGCCTGGACCAGTTTGCCCCAGACAAGTTGACCCGTGAGCAGCAGACGAAACTGATCGCGATACTGGGCGATAAATCTGCGATCGCGATCTCTCACCATCCACCGAGGCGGCAAAATAAAGTGATAGCCCCACTGCTGGGGAGCCCAAAACCGGAACCGGGCACGAAAGGTCTGACAAGTTTCGTAGATTTCGTAGGCGGTGTTCATCTAAGCATCTGACTCCTGACCATTTGACGAGCGTCAGCGCTAGGGCATGACTACATCAACCCTGACAATGTTTCCGTCTAAACGTCTAAAACGAGTTGCGAGGTTGCTATTGAACCCACCCAGGATCTCGGTAAGATATATCCTTGCCCTTGACCTTTAAAGAGAACTATAGCGACCATGCCAGACTCAGTAAAAATCGGCGTCATTGGCGGCAGCGGCCTTTACAAGATGGATGCCCTCACCGACGTGCAAGAACTCCACATCGACACGCCCTTTGGTAAACCGTCCGATGCCCTAATCGTCGGCAGCCTCAATGGCACACGGGTGGCCTTTCTTGCCCGCCACGGTCGAGGCCATACCCTGATGCCCACTGAGCTGCCCTTTCGGGCCAATATCTACGCGATGAAAAGCCTGGGGGTGGAGTACCTGATCTCCGCCTCGGCGGTGGGCTCTCTCAAGGAAGAGGTGAAGCCGGTGGATATGGTGGTGCCGGATCAGTTTATCGATCGCACCAAAAATCGCGTCTCGACCTTCTTTGGTAACGGCATTGTCGCCCACATCACCTTTGGCGACCCCGTTTGCAAAAATCTCGCCGCGGTCCTGGCAGACTCTGTAGATAGCCTGGACTTGCCCGAGGTCACCCTGCACCGGGGCGGTACTTATGTCTGTATGGAAGGGCCTGCTTTCTCAACCAAGGCCGAGTCTCACCTCTACCGCAGCTGGGGTGCAACGGTGATCGGTATGACCAACCTGCCCGAGGCCAAGCTGGCCCGCGAAGCCGAAATCGCCTATGCCACCCTGGCGATGGCGACGGATTATGACTGCTGGCACCCTGACCACGACAGCGTCACCGTTGAGATGGTGATCGGTAACCTGCAAAAAAATGCTGTAAATGCCCAGCGTGTCATCCGAGAAGTGGTGCGCCGCCTGAGCGAAAATCCGCCGCCGTCAGAGGCCCATGACGCGCTGAAGTTTGGCATCATCACGCCTTTGGACATGGCCCCGGCGGAGACTAAGGAAAAGCTGATGTTGTTGTTGAAGAAGTATATGGGGTCGTGAGGAGCGGGTGGTAGAGGGTAGAGGGTGGAGGGAGAGCAGGGAAAGCCGCGGGGATGGGGGGTGAAATAGCGGACATCAAAATGGGGAAGATAAGGTAGCTTGTCCTGAGCCTGTCGAAGAGATGGGGAAGGATGGGGCAGTGCCTTGTGCCTCCCAGTGCAGGATGTATCGTTATGTGCCGATTAGCCCAAAATATTTGATTTGAATAGATGTCTGTCACTAGCCAAACCTTTGTTACGGTGATCTCGAAAATCATGCTCACGTTGGGTCACACTAATCATCTGTGGGTACCCATCATGGCCCTATTCATTCTCCTGAGGCTGACCACCCAACGCCATTTTCGTCAGCGTTGGGGACGACCGCTCAGGCGATTGGCGATCGCAGGGCTTATCTCCTATCTAATTGCCTTTGGCCTGATCTGGACGATGCAGCCCCGCTTACTTTTTAAGCCGACCCATACCCTGCAGACCACGCCAGAGTCACACAATCTCCAGTACGAAGAGATTTGGATTCCGGCTAATGCAGATACTCAACAGCCGGAACGCCTGCATAGCTGGTGGATTCCCCAGCCTAAAGACCGCATCGGTACGCTGATTTACTTCCATGGGGCCAATCTCAACATTGGTTTTAACGTGACCCAGGCTTACTGGCTGCGGAAGCTGGGGTTCGATATCTTGCTGGCCGAATATCGCGGCTATGGCCTCAGCGAAGGTGATTTCCCCACCGAAAAAACCTTCTACGAAGATGCGAATGCTGCCCTTGTCTACCTGACCCAGCAGCGAGGCATTCCTCTGGATGAGATTTTTGTGTATGGACATTCTTTAGGGGGTGCGATCGCGATCGATCTCGCTAGCAAACACCCCAACCTGGCAGGACTGATCGTCCAAAATTCATTCACTACCATGTCAGAGATGGTGACCCGTTCCCACTACGC